>JAIRPM010000075.1 GCA_031257075.1 Spirochaetaceae bacterium | reverse complement strand
TCAAAGCCCATAGGATGAAGGACATTAAAGCCCTTTGCCCGCAGATAACGGCAGTAAATGTCCGTGGCGGTATAGCCTTCGGGATGTCCCATGTGGATACCCTGCGATGAGGGATATGGAAACATATCGAGTACATAACGGCGTTTTTCCGGGGAAAAAGCGGGATTTTCGTCCGCGCGGAAGGTTTTATCACGCTCCCAAAAATCCTGCCATTTGGATTCAGTAGTCGAAAAAGGATACATACCAGCCCTGCCTGCAGGCTAACGGGCAAGGATAGAAACGATACGCTCTAAAACCTTTTCCCGGTCGAGTGGTTTGACAATGTAACTCTTTGCGCCAAGAAGAAGACATTTTTTTACTACATCTTCTTTGCCAAGCGCGCTCACCATAACAACTCTGGCGCCTTTGTTGATTTCAAGAATTTTTTCGAGCGCCGACACTCCGTCCATAACAGGCATAGTTATGTCCATAGTCACTAGGTCGATTTTATCTTTGTTGGCTTTGTATTTCTCCAAACCCTGAGCGCCGTCCGCGGCGGTATCCACCACCTCAAACCCCTCGGACGCCAGTATTTGGCCGAGTTGTTTTGCAATAAACATCGAGTCATCAACAATCAAAACACGGTAAGGCGCGCCATCAGGACGCACCCCCATTGGGGGTTTCCCACTCCCAGGAAGATCTGCTTTGGCAACCATTTATTACTCCTATAATACACCGTTTGTAGAGAAGGACAAACATTCTTATCCATCCCCTACCTTACATTATCGGTATAATTCAGTTTGTACTCTAACATACCCGTACAGTTTACGCTAGACCCGCTCATGGTGGGGAACTTTGAACACCGCTATGTTATGCGGCGGCCCCAAAGCCCTGCCAAACAACCGTAGTAATTCCCATAGCCCTACCCGAACGCCTTTTTTTTAGGGTTAAGTTGAACAAGCGCGGAAACGCCTTTTTTATCCTCTATGGCTATATGGCGAAGCACCCAATTGCGCAGGTATCTTACAAATTCATTGGGTGCAAAGTCGTTTCCATCTTCAAAATCTTTTGCCGCGTCTAAAACGGTTCTAACAAATTCCCGGTGTTCTTTTTTATGAGCGTCTATTTCAGCATAGTTGATGGCTTCAAGAATTTGCTCTTCAGTAGAAAAATGAAATTTAATATAGTCAACAGCATGGCGGATAGCCTTCCTAAAAACGCTCTTTTTTATTTTGTTCTCTTCACGGCAAGACTCGTACAATTCGTTAGTCAAGGCGAATAACTGCTGATGCTGCAAATCAATAATGGAAATACCTGTTGCATAAACATCCTCCCAAACTACATACGGTTCCATAACATGCAGAGTATAGAGAGCAGCCATTATGTATGAATAGGGGGCAGCGCTGCTGCCTATTTCAATTTTCCAACAAAATGATTTCCACGCGGCGGTTTTGGGCGCGGCCTTCGGGAGTATCGTTGCCGGCTATGGGTGCGGACGTGCCGTAACCTTTTGTCATAATACGTCCGGCAGGGCGTACTTTTTTCTGCACAAGATAACCGGCAACAGCGGCGGCGCGGCTTTCAGAAAGCTTAATATGGCTTTCCTGGGTGCCGCCCGCATCCGCCGTGTGTCCCGCGACAAGAATGTCCCGGCTGGCATAGCGTTCAAGCACGGCGGCGATTTTGTCAAGTTTTTGTTTTTCACTCGCCCGTAAAAAAGCCGAGTCGCCTTCAAACTGAATGTTGTCAATACTAATGCTTACGCCGCCTTCTACTTTTTTTACCGTTGCGCCGTTTATCCCAGAATCTCGCAATTTTTTTTCTACTTCGCCGGCTATTACGTCACGGTTCATTTCTTCGGAATAGATAATTTCCGCTTCTTCTTTTGAACGGAACTCATGTACGGTACCGTCAGACATATTAAACCGGAGAGAAAATGTTCCCCGTGATGCCGCCGGCTGCCCAAGTTTTGTATCCCAAAAAATGGTCTGGTCGGTTTCGCCTGTTATTGACGTAATTACTATTTCTTTATTTACATCACTTTTTGTATTGTTTTGAGTAATATAGCGGCGCGGATTTTTTTCAAAGTAATCATCAAGATTCTGGCGTATCTTATAAGTTACCAAAAAAGCAGGATATTTTTTGCCGCGCCATGTCTGCTCGCCTAAATATTTATACTTAGCATTAAATGGAATACGCAATAAATCTTTCATGCCAAAGTTGCCCTGCATATCGTGTACTTCTTCGCCATTTTCAAACCATGTATCACCGGTCTTTATGCTTTCCTTTGGAAATACCGGAACATTTCGCACCGATGGGAACGCGTATATCCGGCTTACCTGCATTTTTCCCAGCGCGTCACGTTGAAATTGAGATGTATATTCATTGGTGATATTTAAACTTTTTGAACCATCTGCCGCCGTTTTGTCTACCATTACCTGAAACAAACCTTTATGAAATGCTTTGCCGTTTTCAAAGCCGGTTACTTCAGTGCTGATGCGGTTGTGTATATTTGATGTATTCAGCAGAACGCTGTTTTTGAAATACTGTTCGTTTATTTCTGATATAATCCTGAACTTATCACCGACAGTGTATTTGAATACAAACTCATCTCCAAACACGCATAAAGGCAGCGCGGTAAACGCAAGGCATAGGAGTACATGCTTGTGCAGGTTCATATTTCCATTATCGGCAAAAAAAAGTTTTTCAAGTAGTATAAGATATCTGAGGATGTGCGGATGAAAAAAATTGCCCTGTTTTTTGTTTTTTTATGCTTGGGAACAGCCTGTTTTCCCAATCCGTATTTATGTATGATTTAAAAAAAGATATTGTTCTAGGCACGCTGTCATTGGGAATGTTTGTAAGCCCTTTTTTGTCAGCCCGGTTCAACCGCATTGGCTTTTCTTTCCGCCGGATTTTTAAGCGCGACATTCTCTGCGGAACATCCTGAGTCCCCATGGAAGATACCGGTAATAAGCGGAAGTTACGCATTGGCGGCAGGAATAGCGGCATGCCGTATTTTTTCCGGCAGCCATTTTTTAAGCGATGTACTCACCGGCGCCGCCATAGTCTCCTTGTATGGCTGGTTAATACCGGCACTCCACAAAAGACGCGCCGGCAATGCCGCCGTAACTATTACCGCCAATGAAATAATTGTATCATTCCTGTTGTAAGCGCGGCCTTAATGACCGGCAGCCAACTACAGCGGCGGCAAACCGGCGCGGCCGCATTCCCAAAAATGGCCGCAAAGACTATATTGTACCTGATATATGAATGAACCGCGTTTATTGATAATAGCTGATGATTTTACCGGCGCTAATGACACCGGCGTTCAAGTGCGCCGGTATGGATTTCCCGTGCGTGTTTCTCTTTCTCCTGCGGGAATTACCGGCAACGAAACAGCGGTACTCGATACCGAATCACGCTCGTTAAGCCGCGCGGCAGCGGCGCAAAGAATCGCCGCCTACTGCTCGGCGCTCCCTTTAGACCGTTTCCCGGTCATTATGAAAAAAGTCGATTCCACACTGCGCGGAAATATCGGCACGGAAACGGCCGCGCTGGCGGATTGCCTTCAAGCGGATTGCGTTATTTTTGCTCCGGCGCTGCCGGGTCTTGGGCGCACAACCGTAAACGGCATACATCTGCTCAAAGGCGCACCCCTTACCCAAACGGAACTTGCCCGCGACCCTAAAACGCCGGTGCATGAAGACAACATTACACGGATTATGGAGGCCGCTTTCGACAGCGCGGCGCGGCATTTCGGCATAAACGAAACACGTTCCGGCGGCATCCATTTCGAGGGTGCGCGCGTTTTTACCTTTGACGCTGAAACAGACACCGATATGTGCCATATTGCGCGGGCCGGACTTGATGCCGCCGCTCACGGCAAGCGTGTGCTTTGGGTTGGTTCGGCGGGCCTTGCCGAAAACATTCTCGCCGCCTACACCGCCATTCCGCCCGCGCTTGGCATTGTGGCAAGTTTAAGTTCGGTAAGCCGCGCACAGGTTCACTATGCCGAAAAACAAGGGACGGCGCTTGTTCAAGTAAGCGTGAGCGCTTTGCTGGAAAAAACCGTTGGTGGAAAGGCTGATACGGATAGTTTTGCCGATGCCGCTCTTGCCCTGCTGGCGGAAGGGCAAGATTGCTTGGTGCTTTCATCATCAACGTATGCGGCAGACGAATTGGCAAAGGCTGATGCGGCAGCAGCGCGGCTGGGTATGGAACGCGAAGCGTTGGGTGATTGGACGGCGCTCCGCATGGGGGAAATTGCCCTTGCGATACTTCGTGCTCCGGCCTTGCAGAAAACAGGCATTTCCGGCATTTTCCTTGCCGGAGGGGATACGGCAATAAGTTTTTTTAACGCGGCGGGAGCGGAAGGTTCGTGTGTTGAAACTGAAATTGCCGCCGGTATACCGCTTATGCGGCTTGCGGGCGGCCCCTTTGATGGGTTGAAAGTGATAACAAAAGCGGGCGCATTTGGCGCGGAAGACGCTATTTTTTACAGCCTCCGCAAACTGAAAGAACAGCCGCTTTCTCCCCAATAAAGAAGGCTATGAAACTGATTGCCGCAGGCGCCGCCGCCGGTATTTGCGCCGCTTTGGCAAGGATTTACTTCAACAAACGGCTCCTGATGTTTTTGGTAAACGCCCGCCGCCCCCGCGCCGGATTGCTGGCCGCAGCAGCCTACCTTTTATCACTGGCAACGGCGGCGGCTCTTCTTGTCGTTTGCATCAAAATAAATCTGCAAACTTTTTTTGGCTGCGCCGCCGGTTTGGTAACTGTGCCGCTGGGCTTTGCGGCACTGACAGCGTTTTTCTGCCGGAAAAACAATTATGACGCACAAAAATGAAGGCGAAAAACCACACTCTCTTTTAAGAACATCTCTAAGGCAATACTGATTAACTCGATGCTAATCAGCATTGCCTTAGAAATGTCATTTTTCAGCGGTAAACTTTTAAAACTGAAATTTTTAGAAGTTCCCTTAATGTAACACTGCTTGTTTTGCTTCGATACTCGCTTTTAAGTCCGCTATTTCGTTTAAAATGGAAACCATTGCCGGATGGCTGGCTTCGATTTTGTCATAACCGTTTTCGGCAAATAACTGATAGGCTTCCAAACCCATTTTTTTTATCAAGCGTTCAATATCGAACTCTAACTTTTTAATTTCTACAGTTGTTACACCTTTTTCTCCCAATTCTTGCGCCTTTGAACCGGCCTTTGCCGCCAAATCTTTGGACGTTTCCCAGCCGGAATTCAAAGCGCTCTTCATTGTATCAAAAAAACTCATAGTATCTCCTATGCGCGCCGCCACACTGCATAAATCAGTGCTTCTTTAAGAGGCGCGCCGCTTTAACGGAACAATAACAGTCCCGCTCTCTCCTTTTATTCAAGAGCAACACTGATTAAATTGACTCTTCGGCAAGCCTTTGATTTTTAAGGCTTGCCGCAACAGCGTTGCCCGCTGTAGTTGCTTCATTACGCAACTACAGGGAAAGCAACCACTGATTCATTCTCGGTTGAATAAATCACTGCTTCCTAAGGATTTTAACTGCAATGTTTTTTTTTAGAAAGGCACCTGTTTGTTTACAGGCGGCCGCTATTCCATAAAATTCTTTGCGGCCTCGCAGAGAAAATTGAGGTAACGTTGTTTTAGAAAGGCCGAAGTGCCGGGTACATTTTCAAAAAAAGTTTGCCAATGTTCCAGAAAACGGCCGGTGTCATCTTTTGTTAAGGGAAGTTTTTTGCCGGAGAACAAATGTTCGCTGTAGGTATCCCGCAGCAGGTCTTCTCCTGAAAACACTATGCGGATTTCGTTCAGGGTGTCATTTTGAACGCGGGCCAAAAAGGCGGCGTAGCCTTCTTCGCGTTTAAGTTTGTCGTAAGCGGGAAATTTCCGGCATAACACCCAGTCCCATTTTTCCAGCGGGATGCGGACACGCACAAGGATTTCCTCGGGATTGCGAAACTCGCCTTTCAAATCGCTGGAATACCGCGAAGCCGATGTCCAGCGGGAATTGGCCGCCGTCCGCAACTCATAACTCGCGCCCAGCACGCACATTGCGCCGCGCACCGCAAGATAACTGCTCTCCAGCGGGTTGTCGCCCCTATCATCGACACCGGCAAATATGGCGCCGTTCAACGTTTCCAAATTGCGTATGGATTCCGTTTCGGAAAGCAAAAGGAATGTTTGCAGCACTTCAGGAATATAGTGGCCAAGTGAAAGAATTTTGTTTAGACGCACCATCCCGCCCAATTCCAAATAACGTTCGGTGCGGCTAATACGTTTCAATTCTTCAATTTTTTCCAGCGATATGATTTTCGACGGCAGTAAAAAATGCCAGCCGCGCTGAAATTTGACGATTCTGGTGCCGCAGGAATAGAGCCGCGCTTCAGGCTGGCGCAGCCATTGCGCAAAAAGTTCTTGCAAACTAAGCGGAAAGTAAATCTGGCTAGTCGGTTCTGCCATAGAGCCTCCGCGTCCTGATACCCGCCGCCGCCAGCACCGCATCCGCCAAACTTCGGGCTTCGGTACAACGGCATTTGATGCTGTCAAACGCCGCGATGATTTCCTCCGCGCCGGGAAGTTTTTTCCTCTCCAAAAGGCTTTCCGTTACCAGCGCCTTTGCGCCGGTGCAGAAACCGCAGTTCTCAACGGCGGCTTCGCGGAAACCTTTTTGTATATCCTTGTATTCATCGGTCTGCATAAACCCTTCAATGGTAACAATTTCACTTCCCTGCGCGTAAAAAACCGGCACAAGGCAGGCGGGCACTATGCTGCGGTTGAAAATAATGGTACACGCGCCGCAACGCCCGCCCAGACAGCCTGCCCGTGTGCCGGTCAAATGAAATTCATTGCGGAGTATATCAACCAAACGGCGGTCGGGGCTGGCATCCACGCTCACATCATCGCCGTTCAAAATAAAGGTTATTCTCATAAGGCGCTCCACGCCGGCTGTTTGCGGAGAAAATTCCAGATGTTTGCCGCGCTCAGCGGGATTTTTACAAACTCATGCTGCGCCGCCTGTGAAATTGCCTGCAAAAAGGCGGACGGTACTATATGAAAAGGCGTTTGCCGGAGCAAGTCCAGCAGCACTTCCTCTTCGGGTTTCGGCTCGCCCTCCGCCGGCGTGTACTCGGTAAATTCGATGTGAACGGCGGGCATCTCGCTGGGCTTCAATATCCGGTAATCCGAACTTATATCGGGCACAAGGCGCCCGTTAAGGTATTCAATCTTTTCGGAAGAAGCCCAGCCGAGCGCGGCGTTGGTTCCCTGCAAAACGGCGCGCCGCATCGCTTTTTGTGGGCGCTTTGACGGATGGCGCGGCGCAGGCGACTGGATAGGCCGGCGTTTTTCACTGACGGGAACAGCGATTATGAGCCAAAGTCCCCGCATAAGCGGCGTATACCCGACTTTGTCAATTTCCGCCTCAATAACCGCCACAGCCGGAAGGGCCGCTTCCAGCGAAACAAGGGCGATGCCGATGCCCCGCCGGGGAATTATCTCGTCTTCAGGGCAGTTTCCCAACGCTTTATACGCCGACCGTTTGCGTTTATAGCCGCTCAATTCGCCGGCTTTGTCGAGCAAGGCCGCCAGAAGGTTTTTATTCGAAGGGGAAAATGCCGACGAGGCTTTGGATAGGCGTTCTTTGCGCCAATCGATGCCGTTTATGTTCAAACTGTCAGCAATATTGCTTATGTGGTTTTCCAGTACAAAAACACCGTGGGAAATGCCGCCGCCGCAGAACGGGCCGGCCGGCGGAAGGTTGGTGCGCACGGCAATCCCGGATTCTTCTATTTCGCCCAAATTATAGACTTGGCGCAGCGCGGTAAAAACGGCTTTGAGCGCGCCGCCGCCTTCCGGCGTATTTGACCCCTCCCAAAAATTCCACGCGCCATAATCGTAGCGGGCATCTATTTTTGTTTTCTGAACAACGCCATTTTTATCAATATCGCTGCTGATACAAAAGCGTGAACGAGCCCGTTTGGGGCAATAGAGGAATTCCTCATCCCGCGTAAGCAAAAGCCGGACGCTCTGCCGGCAACTATGCGCCGCGAGCGCGGCATAACAGGCGATTTGGGCAGGGTACACCGTTTTTAACCCGAAATGAATTCCGGCGGGCAGCGCGTTTATTTTCACATCAGCAGTTTCTTTGCCCAGCGCCGACGCGACCGCAGCCTGTACCACGCCCGTATCCTCTGCCGCGACATTGATAACAAGGCCATTTTCATGGTATTCGGCAAATACGCCGCAGGTCTCGTTCGGCCAATGATACTGTATGCCCGTCTGGTAGGTATTCCCCACGGTCGTACAACCGGTTCCGGTAAAAAGCGCGGTATCTTGAAAGCGGTATTCTTCGAATACATTGTCTTTGGTAAATGTTTCGATGCTGTAAGCGGGCGGTTCTTCGTCTATCGCCACTGAACATTCATGGATAAAAATTTCCGCTTCTCGTTCGCTGGGAGCAACAACGATAGCGAGCGGCTGCCCTATGTAGGAAACCTCGTTCTCCGCAAGAAGAGGCATGTTTCCACCAAGAAAACGGTTTGCCCCCGGAATCGCCGCCGGCAAGATAATGTCAATATTCCGCAACTGCGGCATCTCTATCTTTTTGATTTTCCCTTTTGCCGCAGGAGAACGGAGTAAGGCCGCATGGAACATCCCGGCAACAGAAATGTCATCTAAAAGCATCATATATGAGTATACCGTGAGGAGCGGGCAATGAGTAGTTAGGCGGATTACGGCAGTTAGTGCGGGAACGCCAAGAGCAAGTATGTTTTATGGTTTAATTCTACTAATTGAAATTCCGATACTGGAAATGGGAGGAGTTATGGTTAGAAGTTTGTGGACAGGCGCTTCTGGAATGATAGGCCAGCAGTCCAATATAGACACAATATCCAACAATTTGGCCAATGTGAACACATCCGGTTTCAAAAAGGTGCGTGGTGATTTTGAAGATTTACTTTACCAAACTCAGAGAATAGCCGGAACACCGGCTACTGAAGAGACAGTAACGCCGGTAGGCATTCAAATGGGGCATGGCGTAAAGATTGCGGCTACGCAGCGTATGTTTACGCAAGGCGCCCTTCAAAACACAGAAAATGTGTACGATTTGGCTATACAAGGCGAAGGTTTTTTTCGCATCCAAATGTACGATGGCACGTACGCATACACCCGTGATGGCGCATTCAAAGTAGACAGCGATGGGCGGCTTGTTACGTCCAACGGCTATTGGGTGCTGCCGGACATTATTATGCCGGAGAATTTTTTACCGCAGTCTATTACCGTAACCCAGCAGGGCAAAGTTGAGGTAAAGGTACCCCAGGACGGTAAAGACGAAATCGTACCGGTAGGGCAGATTGAATTGTACCGCTTTCCTAACCCTGTAGGTTTAACGGCAGTCGGCGAAAATCTCTTTAAGGTAACACAGGCATCCGGCGAAGCAATCGCGGGCACGCCGGGTTACGATGGCATGGGCAAGACAATTCACAAATTCCTGGAAATGTCTAATGTCTCGGTAGTGCGCGAAATGGTTGATTTAATAGTTGCCCAACGCGCCTATGAATTCAATTCCCGCACTATACAAACCAGCGACAATATGCTTGCTACCGCAACCGGCCTCAAACGCTAGATTAACACGATTGCGGGCTAAAGCCCGCAATCGGCACGGCC
>JAIRPM010000065.1 GCA_031257075.1 Spirochaetaceae bacterium | reverse complement strand
TTTGTCTCCTCTATGTAAGTAATTCTAAGGCCGCCCCCCAAACTGGGAAGTATTGCCAGCCTTTCCCTCTACTATACTGCACTTTGAAAAAAATGTCAAGCGATTTTGTGTGGGTAGTGGGTGGTGGGTAGTGGGTGGTGAGCAGGCGGTGGCAGGCGGTAGCGGTAGAGGGCGGAAAGAGGGCATTTCCCGCTCTTTGTTATACCCCACGCCAGAGGCGGCTAAAAGTAAAATTGCTGGCTCGACATTTTGACCTATTGACGCGCCGCCTTTCAAACAGGTAGCATTTTTCAAGGGCTAAGAGTCACTATGATGAAAAAACATGTATTATCTGTTCTTGTTGAAAACCGGGCGGGTACGTTGAGCCGGGTTGCCGGCCTTTTTAGCCGGCGGGGGTTTAATATTGACAGCCTTACGGTTGGTGAAACGGAAAACCCCGCCCTTTCCCGGATGACCATTGTCGCGGCAGGCGATGACACTGTACTTGAACAAATTATAAAGCAACTTGACAAATTGGTTGATGTTATAGCAATACGCGGCCTTCATGACTCGTCCTACATACGGCGGGAAATTATGCTGGTAAAAATCAGCGCCGGCGAGAAAACCCGCCCTGCCATTGTCGAAGTGGCCGCTATCTTCCGTTCCCGCGTTATTGACATATCCCCCACAACCATCACTATAGAAGCCACCGGCAGCCCGGAAAAAATCGAAGGGCTCATTCAACTTTTACGCCCTTATGGCATTCTGGAAATGGCCCGTACCGGTTCGGTAGCGCTGGAACGGGGAACCAACGTTTTGACCGTAGATAGCGGGCAGCAATGAGCGTTTGCCGCGGCGCTATTCTATATAAAATAAAAGGATAAAAATGGATTCATACCTCAAAAAATTAGAATCGATAGGGCTGGCGGTACCCGAAATTCTCTTGCCGGCGCGGGACACCGATTTGGAAAAATGGGCGGTCATTGCCTGCGACCAATTTACGCAAGACAGCGGCTATTGGGAAAATTTAAAGCGTGAAATTGGCGATGCTCCATCTACGCTGAATATGATATTGCCCGAAGCCTACCTTAATGGCAAAGACATAGACGAACGCATCAAAGCGATTCACCAAACAATGAAACGCTATCTCCAGCGGCAGCCCGGCGCGGACAGCGTGTTTGCCCTGCCCCGGAATGCCGGCGTTCTTGTTGAACGGACAACTCATCATAACAGGATGCGGCACGGGCTTGTCGCGGCGCTCGACCTTGAACAGTATGACTGGAAACCGGATGCCTGCCTGCCGGTACGCGCAAGCGAAAGCGTTATTGAAGAGCGGCTGCCGGCACGTATGCAAATACGCCGGAACGCGCCGGTAGAACTTCCTCATGTTATTCTGCTCTACAATGATGAAGACGACCTTCTTTTTCCGTTTCTGGAAAAATTGCTGCGCAATGCTCCGTATATTTACAATTGCCCCTTGAATGCGGGCGGAGGCTCTATACGCGGCAAACTTATATGCCGCAAAACAGACTGGAATTTCATTGGCGATTACTTTGCTCATATTACACGTTCCAGCCATACAGAGGCGGATGCCTTTGTTTTTGCCGTAGGAGACGGCAATCATTCTTTGGCTGCGGCAAAGGCTGTGTGGGAGGAATACAAACAAGCGTATGGGGACAACCCTGAAATTATGAAGCATCCCGCACGTTGGGCGCTTGTTGAAATTGAAAACATCTACGACCCCGGCCTTGTTTTCGAACCAATACACAGATTGCTTTTCAATGTAAGCCCGGAACTGCTTTTGAACACCTTGAGCGGTCTGCCCGGTTATTCTCTGCGCGAAATGGAAACCCCGGAGGCGCTTGCCGCGCTTGTTGCCGAAAAAAATGTTCCATACAACCGTTACGGGCTTGTTTTTGGCGGCTCTAAACCGCAGCCGCCGCTCCTTGTTGAAACCGCCGATTCACGAATTTCTACCGTGCCGCTCGACCCGCTCCTTGACACCGCTCTGAATGAAGCGCGAAAAGGTGCCCATCCTGCGGATGTTCAAATAGACTATGTTCACGAAACCGGCGCCCTGCTTAATGCCCTTGCCCGCGCCGAAATGAGCGCCGGCATCATTTTGCCGCCATTCAACCGGAAAAGCCTTTTTCCCACTCTTGCCGCACATGGGCCGTTGCCCCGAAAAAGTTTTTCTATGGGTGAAGCCCGCGAAAAACGCTACTACCTTGAAAGCAGGCGTCTTTTTGATGAGTAGAGCATTCCCGGCAATTTACCATTCTACTTCCCAGACCAATTCGTTTTCCAGCACAAGAACAGCCGTAAGCGGGAGTTCAAGCACGGCGGTGTTGCTTTTATAAGAAAGCCCCCGGGCGCGTTTGACAGGAGCGGGAAAGCGCATCAGCAGTTTTATAGTTGAGCCGGCAATTTCTGCGGCGATTTTTTTCCCGTATACGCCGGCAATTAAATCAAGATATTCCTGCCTGCTTAAACGCTCGCCGGTGGCTATCGGGGCAAGCAGGGCGGAAACATAGTCGGCAAGGTCGGGGGAAATAGAGGAAAGAAACGCCTCTCCGGTTTCAATAGTGAGCGTAAGGGCAAATTTACCCCCGGAAGGCACATTTTCGAATACGACCGGCGCCTGCCGCGCGCCGGAAATAAATACATCTAATTTTGATACCTCGATTGTTCCGGCTATGGAGGCCGGCCCTATGTTTTTAAGGCGCGCCGATTTTATGCCTTTTGACGCGCTTATGCCTTTGTTAAAAAGTTCCGCGTCAATGACGGTGTCTCCGGCGCTTGCATCGTTGAGGTTTTTGAAAAGGGCGGCGGTCGCCGGCTGTAACTGCGTATCAACCGTGAATACGCATGAAGCATCCGCAGCAAGCGTAATGTCCATTGTTAAAGAACAAGCTTGCAGGCAAAAGAAAGCGCCCACTATAACACCTATGTTATATACGCGGCGGCGGTAGTTGTTCATTTCCAAGCACATAGCGTTCTACAATATCGGCAACACCGTCATCATCATTTGTGCGGACGGTAACAAGGCGGGCGGCCGCTTTGACACGGTCATCGCCGTTTAGCATAGCGACTGAACAGCCTGCCCAGCGAATCATTGCCTCGTCATTCATCGAATCACCAAAGGCCATAACCTGCTCGCGTTGAATGCCAAGCATTTCCGCGACACGGGCAAGGCCGGTACCTTTGTTGGTATCGGGCGGCAGAATTTCAAGATAATAGGGTTTGCTGGTAAACAGCGTAATAGACTTGCCAAGAATGTTGTTCAAAATAATTTCTAAATTATTGATAAATCCCGGGTCTGCGGGAATGACCAGTTTGTAAGTACCTTTACGCAGCAATTCGCGGAAATCCGGCGGAACCAACTGCCGCGTTCCTGTAAGTTTTTCGTCTATATCCGCGAATTCGTTGTGAAACGAAACATAGGTTACGTTATGCTCGAAAACAAGAACGGGAAAGCCCTCGGCATCAACAAGATTAAACGCGATAAGCGCCGTTTTGGGTTCCAGTTTGGTCTCCCAAATAGCCTTGCCGGTATCGCTTTCATAGATAACCGTCCCGTTTCCGCACACCGCATAGCCTTTTGCTTTGTTGAGCCCGAGCATACGAAGGTAGTTTTCCACACCGGAAAGAACACGCCCGCTTGCCAGCGCTATCGCCGTTCCTTTGGCGGCAGCTTTTTTGAGCACCTTGCGTGTACGCAACGAAATGGTAAGGTCGGAACGCAAAAGAGTATCGTCAAGGTCGAGAGCGATGAGGCGTATATCGTTCATAGCCCTATAGTAGCGCAAATATATATGAGCGGGAAGTGTCCTGTTTCTGTAGGCACTGGGAAACAATCCGGCCGAAATTTTGGCGGCTATTTTTTTGCGGAGGGGCCGGAACGGCGCAGCAGGCGCTGGGCAATAAGGCGTGATAAAAACATTACGTAGTGCGGATATTCACGGATGATGCTAATAAACGCTTTGTGGTCTATACGGACAAGTTTTCCCGGGCCGTCGGCAATTATTGTTGCTGTACGCGTCTGGCTCAATATAAAAGCCATCTCACCCATAAAAATTTCGTTGGGCGTAACGGTATCAACACGTTTTCCGTTTACATAGACAATATATTTGCCGCTGGTAATGTAGAACAAACAATCGCTTTCTTCGCCTTCGCGGACAATAATGTCGCCTTTTTTTACAATAATAGGCTCGCCGGCGCGCAATCCGGGCGGAATGTCATGTTCGGCATTTGTATTATCCAGATAAAGTGAAACCTTATTTCCTCGGCGGCTGTACTTTACTTCCCGTGCCAGCGCGGAAGCAAGCCGTATTCCACGTCCATGAAAACTCATTTTATCCTGGTCTCGAAGTTTATTTAGAAGCGCCATAACATCAAAACCTTTCCCCTGGTCAATAATAGAAAGAACCGTCTGCGTGTCTTCGATATCCCAAAGCACTTCTACTTTACGTGCGGCGATTTTCGGGTCGCGGTTACGTTCCTCAACAAGGTCTACAACCGAACGGCCTTCTTCCAGCCCGCGTGATTTATCTTCGTAGGTAATGCCGCAGTTTCCATGTTCAATAGCGTTGACTATCAATTCTTCCAGCGCTATTTGCAATTGGATTTTATCATCAGGCCAAATGATGCCGCGGCGGACGAGCATCGTAGAGATAATCCCTGTATATGCCGAAACGGATTGTATATTATTTTCAATCAAAAGACTGCCGCTCGCGCCATCGCGTATATTGGTGGCAAAATCACTTTGAAAAATAAGTTGATAATTTTGCCGTATAATTTTTACGATAAGTCCCAAATTACTGGCAATGCGGTAGTTTTCCAAAAAGGTAATAATGTTGCTGGTGCGGTATTTAGCAAGGAACGTTTCTTCCCCATCACCGCTCGCGTTAAATATGGCAACCACGCCAAAACTGAGAAACCGGCGGTCAAGGTTGATAAGGGATATAACGTCATCAATCTTGAGTGTTGTGTCAGAGAGATTGATAATAATGATTTCGGGAAAATAAAATTTAACAATATCGGTTATCACCTCTGGAGTGCTTAAGAATTTTAATTCCTCCGGCGCAACCCCGAATTTGGTAAGCGCTTGTTGTATTTTTCCTTCCAACTCTGAGTCTGAGTTAATTACCGCTATCATTTATTCCGCCTTTTGACAGGTTCAGGCAGTTTGAAGGCAGCATATCATTTTCAATTGTTTGTCCATATCAATGACATGCCGCTGTAAACTTTTTTCTATACTATGCCGTTGTCAAAAATCACCCTTTTTTCTTGACGTTTTTTTTCACGTCTGAAAGTTCTCTCATCGCATTGAGCAGTTCGGTGTCGCCGGCTATCTTGTCTATAGACGCGGGTAGCCGCCATGTCCAATTGAATTCGTTGTTAGAACCGGGAACATTGATGCGCTCTGAAGCGGGGTCATCCGCATACCACCTCGCCGACAGATGCAGCAAATCCTGAATTTGAAAAACGCGGAAACGCGAAGCCGACTGCGCGATTGCTTTGAGTATAGCCCGCGCCGTTCCCGGATTGTATATGCGGGGCAGTGAAGGCGCTCCAATAAAGTGCGCCAATTCTTCCTGCTGGGCTTCCCGTTCCCACCATTCGCGGACGGTAGAACTGTCATGAACAGCAGCGGTACACACCGAAAGTTCGGGATAAGCGGAAAAGGGAATGTACGGCGACCCTTCCTTTTCCCATGCGCGGTACCAACGCATAACGCGCAACCCAAGTATTTTCAATTTGGCAAGTGTTTTGGTAACACATTCAGGCACCACGCCTAAGTCTTCAGCGCAGGGAAGCATTGAAGAACTTTCGGCAAGTACGGTAAGCAGTTTTTTGCCCTGCGCTTCCCAAATTTTTTCGGAAGCGTTTTTCTTTTTTTCGAGCATTTTTTCGAGCGCTGTTTTTTCCTCATTGTTTAACGAACTGTAAGCGCGGGATGTTTTGTAATACCAAAGCGGGATGTATTCCCCCGTTCCCTTGCCCGTTTCCATAAAGATGCGGTTTGCCCAACTGAGCGCAAGATAATTCCTGCCTGCCGGATGAATATCAAGCGCAAAAATATCGTTTTCGCAGGTTATTGTCTTTTTGAACAACCAGAGTTCTTCGTTTCCGATTCGTTCCAACGCAACATCAAAAACACGGCGTACATCATTTTCATTTCCGCCGCCCGAACGCTGTACCGCTTCCCATACTTCGTGAGTGGGGATGTGCGCTTCTGTTATCCAGCGTATTCTGCCCGAATTGTAGCCAAGCGCTTTCAGGTCGGAATGTTTCACCAGCGCGGACTCAATGTAACGCCCCAAAGTAGCGTTCCGGTTCTTCCGTTCCGTTGCCCATATACGGAAAAATCCGAGTACATGGTCTATGCGATAGGCTTTGTAGTAACGTTCAGCAACAGATAAGCGTTTTTTCCACCATGCGAAGTTTTCCGCTTCGTGCGCGGCCCAGTTGTAAATGGGAAACCCCCAGTTCTGGCCGCCGGGGCTGTATACATCAGGCGGAGCACCCGCCGATTCGGTTTGGATAAACAGTTCGGGATGCGCCCACACATCGGCGGAATCTTCATTCATCAATATGGGAATGTCTCCTTTGAGTACGATGCCGAGCCGGGCAGTTTCCGCCGCAGCCTCGGCAAACTGCGCGTCCAAATGGTACTGCACCCATGCCCAAAAGAGGTGGGCGGAACGTTTGGCATTATTATTCCAGAGCGCTTCGATTTCTTTTGCGTTTAAATGGCGGGATGCCGGCCAGTCTTTCCAACTCTTCATGCCGTTTTCATCTTTAAGAACACGATAAACGGCATAGGGAATTATCCATTTATTTGCTGTTATCCATTTGCTCAAATCCGCGTTTTTTTCGATTGTTCCCTTGTTGGCTTCATAGATATCGTGTAACAGGTCTATTTTTGCCTTGGCAATCTTATAGTAAGGATAACGAACTTCTTTTTCAAACCGTTCGCGTATTTCATTGAGCGCGCCTTTAAAGTCCTGCGCTTCAGGCAAAAGGCCGATACGCAGATAAATGGGATTGAGGGCAAACGCGGTGAGCGCAAAGTAGGGCGAACTCTCATAACCGGTATCATTGACCGGCAAAAGTTGGATGAGTTCAAAGCCCAATTCCCTAACCAGCCGCGCCAATTCCACAATGTCGGGAAACTCTCCTACCCCTATGCTTTCTTTGCCTCGAAGCGCCCCTACCGGTACAACCACGCCTAAAAGCCTTTTGCTTGTTATTGTTTCTGCCATTAGTTAAATTTCTCCTTGCAAAAGTCTTCCCGGCTTTTTAACAGCGGGCGCTCGTGCGTTTCCACTAACAGTATTGGGTTTGTTCACGAACCGGAGGCTAATGAACAATACGTTAGCCGTAGTCTAGCCCGAAACGCTCCGCTATGTCTAGTGCCCTCGGGATGCCGTTTGCGCGGCGGGGTCTTCATAAAAATATATTGACGGTATAATAACGGCATGATGTATCTACCGGCACGGTGGAAAAAACGCTTTAATAATTCCGCATGTTTTTTATGCGCCGTCCGATGCGGGCTTTCCGCTGTTTTTCTTGCTGTTACGTCTGCGGGGTTTGCCGGATGTATGAGCGGGGCAATAAGCGCGGAAGAATACTACTCTATCGGTATGGCATACTTTGACATCGGCAAGTACAACGAGGCGGAAAACTGGCTTGTCCGCGCGGCGCAAACAAATCGTACTATGCGGGCTTCCGAGTATAACCTTGGGCGCATCGCTTTTGAGCAAGGACGCTATTCGGAAGCGGCTAAACGTTTCGAAAAAATTATCAAAGGCGACCCCAAAAATGTTATGGCGCTCAAAGCGCTTGCCTATACCTACATTAAACTGGCAAAACTGGAAGAAGCCGAAACAACGTATCAAAAAGTACTGGAATTGGAGCCGGAAAGCGCCGATGAAGGCTACAATTATTCGCTCGTGCTGTTTGCGCTTGAAAAATACGCCCAATGCGAAGCTGTTTTACAAAAGTATAACTACAACTTAACCGAAAACAAGGATACGCTGCTGATGCTTGCCCGCTGTCAAAAAGCGCAAAAGAAAGTCGAAGCGATTGACACATACGATTTGTGGCTTCAAAAAAACAAGGATGCGCAAATTCGCTATGAATACGCCCAATTACTCGAAGAAAGCGGTTTTTTTGCCCGCGCTATCGGGCAAATGAAAACGGCTTTGACTGAAATGGGCGATGACACAACAAAACTTAAAAAATCAGACCTACAATTCTACTATGCGCGGCTTTTAATGTCCGCCGACCCGGACAATCCCGATGCTTTGAAAGAATTTGAAACGGCTATTGCCGGCGGTTTTAATAACGCGGAATCGGTAAAGAAACTGCTTGCCGACAACCGTATCAGCAAAGCAAACAGAGACGCTGTTCAGCGGCTCCTTGACGCGGGGCTTAAACTGCCGGAAAAGACCAGTGAGGAACAGAAAACGGAAAATACCGACGCTTCGAACAGCGCGGCGGACTGAATTAATCAGTGTTTCCTTAGGGGTTTTATGGAATTGATAAAACACGCGCAGCCCGGCGCGGAACAAGATAACAAACCGGTACGCGATACCGTTGCTGCTATCATCGCTGAAGTACGGCAGGGAGGCGAGCAGGCCGTGCTTCGTTTGGAAGAAAAACTAAGCGGTATAAAACGGGAAACTGTGCGCGTGAACCCTGATACCATAAAGGCGGCTGCTGATACTTTGGACGCTGAAACCGCCGGCGCGCTCCGTTTTGCGGCGGAACGCATCCGTGAATTTGCTTTGAAACAAAAAGAATGTTTATTGCCGCTTCATTATCAGAGCGGCATACCCGGTTTAGAATTGGGGCACAGCCTATGCCCGGTAGAAAGCTGCGGCTGCTATGTGCCGGCGGGGCGGCACCCTCTTCCCAGTTCGGCACTGATGAGCGTCATTACAGCAAAAGTTGCCGGTGTCCCCCGTATTGCCGCCTGTTCCCCCCCTGTCGCGGAATACGGCGGCATACATCCCGTAGTACTTGCGGCTTTGGATATAGCCGGCGCTGATGAAATTTATTGTATGGGCGGCGCGCAGGCTATTGCCGCTTTTGCCTACGGGATTTCGGGAATAAAACCGGTTGATTTTATTGCGGGGCCGGGAAACCGCTATGTTGCCGAAGCCAAACGGCAGATACTTGGCGATGCGGGTATTGACAGCATTGCCGGGCCGAGCGAAGTGCTTATTGTCGCGGACAACAGCGCAAACGCGGAGTTTATCGCGGCCGACCTTCTTGCCCAATGCGAACATGACAGCGCCGCCCGCGCAACGCTGGTTTCATTAAGCCGGCCGCTCGCGGACAGCGTAACAACAGCCGTCGATGCCGGTTTGCGCCGGCTGGAAGAAGCGCATAACAATGAACAGGCGCTTACCGCCCGTATTGCATGGCGGGACAATGGCGAAATTTACCTTGCCCAAAACCTTGACGAAGCGGCCGCCTTTGCCAACAGCCGTGCTCCTGAACATCTCGAAGTTCAAATAGCGCCGGAATTCGAAGCGTCTTTTATTGGAAAACTTACCGCTTATGGGTCGCTTTTTGTCGGTTCTTACGCGCCGGTCGCTTTGGGAGATTTTGTATCCGGCCCAAATCATATTTTACCGACAGGCAGGACGGCTCGTTTTTCTTCGGGATTGTGGGTGGGATCTTTTATGCGCATTCAATTCCGCCAATTTGTCTCGCGGGAAGCCTGCGCCGCCCTCGCCCGGCCCTGCGCCCGCCTTGCCCATGACGAAGGGCTGTTTGCCCATGAACAATCGGTACTTATCCGGCAAAAATTTTGATTATTGAACCCTCTACCCATGCTGGGCAGCAAGAAAAAGCAGGCTTATCACTAAAAAAACAACCGGCAGGGCTATAGCCAGAACAAGCGCCGCCGTAAAACCTGTCTGCAAAATCAATATAATGTAAAGATTTTTCCCATTGGTAAACACAAGCGAAAGGAGAACATGAAAGACAAGGGGGAGTATGACAGCCATAGGGAAACCGGCATACGGCGGACTATGGCGTGAACGGAAACGCCAGCCGATTGCGATAATAAAAACCGCTAACGGCAAAAACAAAAGCGGCTTCCCAAGCGTAGAGAGAATTTCGGCGTAAAAAACTTCCGGCGCAAAACCGTAAGCGTTTAATTGCGAACTTGCTTTCCAAAAATCAGCCAGAAAAAAAGAGGGCAACCCGTTTATTCCGTCTTGGGCAAGAAGAAAATTCTCGTAGGAAATATCCAGCAGCACTTCATAGCCGCCCGGCCCTCGTTCTCCCGCCTGTGCAAAATTCGCCGGTCTTTGCGCTCCCTGTTTTGTTCCTGTGGGAAGAGTCTCATCTATCCACAACGGTTCCCACCGAATCCGTTCGTCGTCACGGTCAATAGCACGCAGCAAAACAACCGTGCGCCAAATTCCGTTCACATAGATAGGCATAATTTTCGCAAAAGGCGTTTCCACACGAAAAACCGGCTTGCCGGCATGGTCAAAAGCAGCCATCTCAATACCGCTTGCGTAACTTTCATCTTTCATTGTAAAAAGATACCCGGCACGAAAGACAAGCCTTCCGTCTTCGGCCAAACGCGGTATGGAAAACACGGCGTTTTCAATTTCGTCGCCGGTAGTCGTATTCATCTCATCAATAAAAAAGGCGGCATGGCCTAGTTCTTCACGGCTCATTTCATGAAATTTGGCAACATCAGGGTCACCGGGCACCAGCGCCAGCAATTCATGAAAAATGTAGTAGGCGCGAATCCAATCCTCGGCTACCATTGCCTCGTAGCCGGCGCGTTTCTGCCGGTACATTGAATTGAGGCGCACATCATCCGCATTAGGCTCCAGCAGGGAAATCCGGTTCCACGACCATGACGCGATACGCTGCCCCGCGGAACTTTCCACGCTTCCCGGACGGGCAATCCGCACAGCAAGCGTCGCAAGCCAATGCGCGTCATAAAACCGGTTTTCGTCCAGCGCCCGGTTCGCCAACTCAACAGCCCGCGTAGCATTTAAGGGCTGCTTTTCACCCGTTATTGCCCGCGCCTGTTTTTCGTTTTCAACGGCCTTTTTTTTTGGCATTCCGTAGAGAAGCTGCTCGCGCCCGGTAAAAATTTCCGCTTCCAATGGCTTCAACTCGGGATTATCCTTCGGCCAAATTTTTTTACAAAGCGCAAGGAAACCTTGAGCCATAATCCAGTCTTCGTGTTCCGCATAGATGCCGGCATTTTCGTATGCATTGTAGTAAACAGTGCTATTGGCGCGCATATTCGATTCGTAGTTGTAGAGCGCGGGACGGGCAAGCAGCGTCAAAAACGCGAAAAAAGCCGCAGAACACATCGCGGCAAAAATAGCCGGTTTTATCCGCATTATAAATGCGGCCGAAAATCGTTTTTCCGGCGTTTCAAAAGCAGGTTTAAGGCCGAATGGCATAACAAGCGCCGAAAGAATAAGCGCCGGGAAAATTTCTATCCAATTGAGAAGCGCCGTAACAAAAATACGCGCCGTACGGTAAATGGGCAAAAACCGCGTCCTGCCGGCCGCATCCTCCGCCCAAAAATCCACCGGAAAGAAAAAACGGTACGCAAGAATCACAAGCAGAGCAGCCAGCGGATACAGGCAGCAGAGTACCGGCGCGGTCATAATATTGGGCTTTACAGCGGTTTTGATTTTGCGGCGCGGCTTAACAGGTTTTTCGACTTTTTCTTTAGGCATGGCGCGGCCCCCTGGCAATACGGAGCAAAATCACATATACAAGCATAAGGGCGGCCAGCGTTCCGAATATGAACGGACTGATGTACGAATCCGGCAAAAGACCACGCGCAAAATCAATAAGCGCAAATTGAACTTCGGATGAATTAATAAACACTTCAAAAGCAAGAATGCCGCGCAAAAGAAGCGCTCCAAAAAAGAGATTGGCAAGAGGCCAAATCCCAATATTGAATATAAATGATACCGCTACCTGCAAAAGAACGAGCGAAGATGCCCACATAAGAAAAGGAATGATGCCCGCGTTAAAACGTTCCCTCATATAGTACGCGCTTAGCGCAAAGTCAACACGGATGCTGTCAAACAGCAAATTTTGGGGAATGTTGAACGGCACAGATGGGAGGCTTATAATTTCACCGTCCGCGCCGCGCGGCTCTTTTTGATAAATGAGCGGTTCGTCCGGTATCGACACCACACGGCTTCCGGTGTTATTATCCGTTTTGTCCAGCAGGATTATCGCTGTATCTGCCGTGTGGAGGATAAGGCCTTTAGTGCCCAGCGTCGTGCCCGCGCCGCGCAAAGCAATCGGCGGCACATTGACCGCGGCAAGTTTATCGACAACTATATTGGCGCCAATTACCTGCCCGCAAAAAAGAACGCTTACGAGAATAAAAGTAACAAAGCCATTGGCCCGTCTGCGGAAAGCGTAATTCATAGTTAGAAGGATGCCGAGATAAAGAGCGAAAGGAATGGCCCAGCGAAGCGCGGGAATGAAACCGGCAACCCCTATACTGGTACGCGCCGGCACCGAAGCGGCAAATTCAACCCAAAGATGGAGAAAAAAAGCAAAAGCGGCAACGACAAAAATCATGAAGAAACTGGCAATAGAAAAGATGATTAAAAATGCCGTTTTCACCGCTTTCCCTTTTGAGAGACGCGGGATTCGAACCCGCCACCTCGAGCTCCGGAGGCTCGCGCTCTATCCAAATGAGCTAGTCTCTCTTTTTTGTTATAGTAGCCGGAATTAAGGCCAAAAGTCAACCGGTTAGGACAACGCTGATTAAATTGGCTCTAATCAGTGCCTCCTTAGGTTACAGGCTCAGCAATTTTACTTTAATAGCCGCCTCCGGCATGACTTATTAACGAAAAAAGTAAAATTGCCGCACTTCGCTACAAAACTGTTGACCTTTTTTCCAAAAATAGATAGTTTTACAATAACGGCACGAAAGAACAAAATTCTTGTGCGCGGCAGGAATACCCGGCATGGGCATAGCCTGTAAAAATAAAATAATTATCAAAAACAGGGAGAACCCGCTATGCGGCAAAACCGCCGGCGGAAAACTGAGGATAAAATGGCAGAAAACACAGACGGCATAAACACCGGAATGTCAGACGCGCCGGCGGAAAAGAATCCAAACGCGGAAACGGCTGCCGGCCATGCAGCCAACGAGGCGGCAGCCTCGCCGGACGCGCAGGCGTCTGTTGCACAGCCGGCATCTGCGGAGCAGACGGCATCTGTTCCACAGACGGACGAAGAGCGCGTTGCCG
>JAIRPM010000054.1 GCA_031257075.1 Spirochaetaceae bacterium | reverse complement strand
CGTGAGCCAGCGCGCGGGGATTGCAGGAAATGTACACCAGCACAAGCGGGGCGCTTTCATTCAAAAATTCGATAAGCGCGGCCGACAGCCCGCGCCGCGCCGGGTCAACAGATACAAACGCCGGTTTTTCCCTGTTTTTCCGTTTTCGCATTTCTTTCACCCAATGGTCATCGTTCAGCGCATAAAATTCGGTATTGCCGGCGGATTGCAGGCCGCCGCTCAGGTTTTCCCGTGCCAGCGCAAGCGCGGTTTTGCCTGCTTCCATCAAAACCAACCGCGGAAAATAGTCTTTCAGAAATACCGCAAAAGTCCCCACGCCGCAGTACAAATCCCAAGCGGCGCCCGGCAGCGCTTGTTCCGCGCGGGCGCGAATTCCGGTTATCATCTGTTCCAATAACGCAATGTTGCTTTGAAAAAAAACGCCGGCATCTACAAGCAGTTCGCGGCCGAGCAGGCGTGTTTTCCCACGGCTTTTGCCACGGCTTTTGCCACGGCTTTCGCCGCAGCTTTCGCCGCAGACTTTTGCCGCGCCGCCGCCTTCGCAAAGCAAACCGGAAGTTGCGGCAAACACAGTCCAGCGGTCTTTTTCCGGCGGCGGAACAAGTATACCGTCACGGAGCGCTTTTCTGATTTCCGGTACCGCCACGGGGCAGTCATTTACAGGAATTACCACCCGGCTTTTCTTTCCCATAAATCCCGCCGGGCCGGCGCGTTCCAACCCGGGACGCAGTTTTTTTTCACGGCGGGGAGGGGGCGTTTCATCAATACGGTGCAATTCAATGCGGCTGCGGTATTCAAAAGGCTGCGATGGGACAACGGTAATAGGCGGCAATTCTACGCCGGAAAGGGTTTCAGCCAAACACCCGCGCAGGATGTGTGTTTTCCGGGCAATCTGTTCGTCATAGGAAAGATTCCACCAATCACAGCCGCCGCATATACCAAAAAGAGGGCAGGCTTTTACCGTTTGCATGCCTTCCCCTCACGCCCGGCGCGGAAAAGGCGGATAAAAGAGGCGGTGCCGGTATCGTGCGCGCCAAGCGTATATTTGTAGGGCAGCGGCATCCCCAAATCCCAAAACGCAAAGCCGCATTCGCGCAAATACAGCGCCGTTTGAATCATTTGAACGCGCCCGGCGGAATTTTCTTCATAATAACCGGAATAACTGGTGTAGACATTTCCAACAATAATTCCGAATTCACCGGCGGCCAGTTTTCCGTCATGTAAAAGCCCGAATGAAAAAGGCCGCACCGGGCTGCGTGTATCGGCATGTATTTTTTTTATACATTCAACCAAAGGCGGGGTAATCCACTCATCGCCGTGTACATCAATACATTTTTGAATAATAGTATCAAGATTAAAATCAGCCGCTAATTGATAGCGGGGCAGCAGCCGTTTTACTGTTTTGCCTATATGAATATCATCAAAAAAAAGTACCGTGCGCAGTAAATGGTGTTTGGGAAGCACAATAAAATTCGGCTCCCCGCCGTCTTCGGCAATATTCATAGACATTACCAAAAAACCGGCCGCCATTAATTCTGATATGAAAACCGGCGACCAGTCATCCGAAATACAAATTTCTTCGGGATAACCGGTTGCTATTATTGCATCAATCACACGGTCAAAATCCATCCCGCTTTGCAGGTAGATGTGTCCGCTCGGTGTATACGAAAGATACATATCATTTCTTTGTACGTTCAAGTATGCTGTTTTTGAACAAATTCATTGTATCGGAAATTTTTTCTATCCAAACAACCGGTGTCTCATTGTCTTCACCCGTGCGGTATAATTTTGACATATTGGCTGTATAAGCAAAACTGCCTTCATCATTCATAATGTCATCCAAAACAGTAACAATAGCCAGCGTAAAGAATATAAGCGAAACATTATCACGCTGATTTTTTGCAAGCAGCATAGAGAGCCGCTTGGAGAGCGGATTTTCTATTTGGAACACATAGGGCTCCCATGGGTTTTTTATGCCTTCTACAGGAGTTTTCTGTTCGCGCCCGCCGGCTTTCATAGCCTTGTCGATAGCCGCCGCAAGCGTGGTAAGTTTCTTGCGAAAACGGCGCACAAAAGGATAAAAAGCGTTGATTTCCGACTTTTTGAACGGCGGCGGCGTGCTGTCTTTGTATTCATAAAAGGGGAAAAAGTAGTAACGGCGCGTCCACTGAAGCGCGGAACGGTTTTTCGCCGCATAGGGCGTACTTCTGTTCCTCTGGCTTGCATGCTGGGACATCTGCGAACATTCCTGCACACGCGGTATAAACTGGCGCTCAAACGCTTCTTCCATGAGTTTTTGCCAGTCATCAAGTATTGAAACGGAAGAAAAAGATGTATCTAATCCATCTTCAGTTTGAAATTCAGCATCAGAAGGTATAGTAAATTCAATTTTTCTAAAACCGTACAATAACTCTTCTATAATTCCTGCCAGTACAAGCACAATGCCGGTGGGGTCTTCCGGCGCAATAAGTTCTGAACCTTTGGGGAGCGATTTAACATCAGAAAAATACGGTATTAAATCAGGAGCATGCTCTATGCGGAGCCATCCGGCTTTTGGGAACAGCGAATCGAGTATTGTAACTCCTTTGTCAAATGCTTTTTGTTCCGCTTCACTCAAACGATTACCGGTCTGCTCTTCGCTTTCTTCTAACAGCTGCTGTTCTATATCTTCACCTTTTGTATCTTCTTCTGGGGGCTGCTGATCTTCAGCAGTATATACATCGCCTGTCTGCATGCCTTTGGGCGGTAAAATGCGGTCGTTTTCGGTTACGCCCAAAAACGCCTGAATGCTGTCTTCACATTCAATAAAGAAATCATCGTAAAAATAAAATTTAGACGCCGTAAGTTTCATAAACAAAGGATAAAATCTCTGGCGCATATCTTTGCATACAAATTGATACGCTGTTATCGTTTTGCTGATAAGTTCACGTTTTTTTTCTGTTTCGCTCGATGCCTTTTCCAAAAAAAGTATGCGGTAAAGCGTATTATATACCGTTTCAATATGCGGATTTATTTCCAGACATTCCAGAATGTATATTGGTTTGTATATATCAAAAATCAATGTAGAAAAATCTGATATAAATACATAATTAGATTTTCTGTGCAGCCGCGCTTTTTCATTTGAAATTGATTCGATATTCCAGCGGCGTATTACGTCCAGCACCTTAAATGAAAAAGGCGATACGCTTTTTAATTTTTCAGTGAGCGCAAGATTGTTGCGCGGAAAAAGAAAACGTGTCTGCGTTACCAAAAATTCAAGATGATTGCAATAATCAGCCAAAATGCGCCGGACGAAATAAGCCGACACGCGGTCAGGCGGGTCTCTGAAAAAAGAAAAACGTGATTTAAAAACCATAAACCATGTTTTTATGCCAAATTCAGGGTCGCCGCAAAGCACATCCATCTTGACACGGTCAGCATAGGACGCTTTTTCGGTAGATGGTTTTTTCCCCGCGTTTTTTGCCCCTTTTTGAGATGTTTTTTCTGTTTCAGCCGTTTCGACTATCCGTGAAGGTTTTCTACCCGCACCGGAAGGCTTTGGGGGCCTATTTTTCCTGATTTCTTCATACTCGCCCCGCTCCCGTCCAACTTCGCCCCCCAAAAGCGCTTGCATTTTGCGGGCTTCCGCATCCGATATAGGGCCCAAACGTTTCTTTACCGCATCAAGTTCCCCATGGGCATACACTGGTTTTTCTGCCATATTTTTCATTATATGAAAACGAGGGCGCTCTGTCAAAGGGGCTGGCCTGCCGCTGTCTACCCTCCTGCCGCCGCGCATAACAAAAAATTATAA
>JAIRPM010000042.1 GCA_031257075.1 Spirochaetaceae bacterium | reverse complement strand
CCGATAGGCAAGGGGCAGCGTTCCATCATCGTAGCGCCGCCGCGTACCGGCAAGACCATCATGCTGCAAAAAATCGCCAACTCGATAACAAAGAACCACCCGGAAGTTTACCTTATCGTGCTGCTCATCGATGAACGCCCGGAAGAAGTTACCGACATGGAACGCACCGTCCGCGCCGAGGTGATTTCGTCCACCTTTGACGAGCAGGCAAGCCGCCATGTGCAGGTAACGGAAATGGCGCTGGAAAAGGCGAAGCGCCTTGTCGAACATAAGCGCGATGTCGTTATCCTGCTGGACTCGATAACACGCCTAGCCCGCGCTTACAACCAGACCATCCCCACATCCGGCAAAATTCTTTCCGGCGGTGTGGATTCCAACGCCCTCCACAAACCGAAGCGCTTTTTTGGCGCGGCGCGTAACATCGAAGAAGGCGGCAGCCTTACCATTATCAGCACGGCGCTGGTGGAAACCGGCAGCCGTATGGACGAGGTCATTTTTGAGGAGTTCAAAGGCACCGGCAACATGGAAATTCAACTTGACCGCAAACTTGCCGACCGCCGTCTCTACCCCGCCATCAACATTAAAAAGTCCGGCACCCGCAAGGAAGAATTGCTTTTGACCGAATTCGAGATGAAAATGATGTGGGTACTCCGCAAGTTTATCAACAATATGGAAGACTCGGAGATTATTGAACTACTGCTTGACAGAATGCCCAAAGCAAAGGATAATGACGCATTCTTACGGAGTATGAATACCGATTGAGGAGTATTGAATGAAAAAAGGTATACACCCTAATTATCAGATGGCAACAATAACTTGTGCCTGCGGCAATGTGATTGAGACCCGCTCGACAGTCAAGGATATCAAAGTAGAAATTTGTTCCGCTTGCCATCCATTTTTTACCGGAAAACAAAAACTGGTAGACACCGCCGGGCGCATTGAACGGTTCCGCAAGAGGTACAACATCAAGGACTGATTCCCGCGCTTGATGTGTCGAACTTATGCGTTTGGATTTTATATTTAACGGCATTCCTTCATGCGTCTTTATACAACGGGATACGCCTACGGTTGCCGGTATTATGGGCGCGCTGGAGTTGCCAGCCGCGCCGCCGCGCGTTCTTGCTATTTGTGATACGAATACAAAAACTTTTGCGGAAGCGGCAGGTTTTGGCGGCGGGAGAATGATTGCGGAGAATTCCGCGCTTTGCGTTCTTGAACCGGGCGAGACGGCAAAAAACTGGGCATCGGTAGAGACGGTGCTTCGCGCCGCGCACAATGCCGGACTTGGCCGCGACGGGCTTTTTGTTGGTATAGGCGGCGGTGTCATAACAGACATCGCCGCATTTGCCGCATCTATCTATATGCGTGGAACGCATCTTGCGCTCATTTCCACCACACTTCTTGGTATGGCGGATGCGGCGGTTGGCGGCAAAACCGGTATTGACCTTTTCGGCATAAAAAATTTTGCCGGTACCTTCTACCCGGCACGCGCAATCTGGATGCCGCTTTCCACCGTCTCAACGCTACCCCCTGCACAGTGGAAATCAGGCATGGCGGAAATCATCAAAGCGGCAATTTTAAGCGATGATGAAAAGGATTTTTGGAATAGTAAAACCGCATTCCCTATGCGTGCTGACGATACGTTGTTACCCCAACTTGAAAAAATGCTTGTTGCCGCGGTGCGCTTGAAAGGCCGTATAGTTGAATCCGACCCCCTTGAAACAGGCGCTGAACGCGCCCTGTTGAATCTGGGGCATACATTCGGGCATGCGCTTGAAGCCTGTGTTGGCTTGAGCAAACTTACCCACGGCGAAGCCGTCGCATGGGGCATAGCCCGCGCCTGCGAATTAGGAGTAATGCTCGGTATTACGCCGGCGGAACGCGCCCGCGCCATCATTGCCCTGCTCGACAGTTTCGGTTATAACACGGCGGCAGGGCATCCTGCCTTGCCCCGCGCCGAAAACAATCAGGTGTCTTTTATGAAAGCGCTCAGTGCCGACAAAAAAAACAAAGATGGCAAAATGCGATTTGTCATTCCGTCACAAAAAGGCGCGGTACTGGTTTCTCTTATGCCTGAGCAGCATCCGCTTGTCTGCCGCAGTGCCTTTGGAGCGTGGGAATGATAGGCTGGTGCGCGCGCCGCGCTGCTCCTATGGGGATTTCTGTTTTTTACGCGCTGTTCATCATGCGCTGGGCGCTGCCTGCCCAGGAGTTCCCTTCGAGCACAGAAATGTTCCGCATAGCGGCCGTTGAATACGCATCCGGCGGGCGCACAAAGGAATTCGCGCTTGCCAATTATATAAACATAGAAACCGGCCTTGAATTTGACAGCATACAGAAGTTGGAAAATTTTATACAGCAAAAAAAACAACATTTATTAAACAACCGTATTTTTGCGGACAGCAATATTGAATATACAGTAGGCGAACTAAAGAACAGTATATATCCGGTTTATATACATGTATCAACAACAGATACACGCAATTTTTTGATTGTTCCCTATCCCAAATACGATTCCAATACTGGGTTTTTATTCCGGCTCAGGGCATGGGACAAGAACGCTTTTGGCGCAATGAATCTTTTAGAAGCGGATATTGGCTATACCTATACCCGTGAAAACCCCGCGGATGATTTTCGGCATTCCCTGCTTTTTGCGCTTGATACAATTTATCCATTCAGCGCATGGGGGCTGTTATGGAATGTTGATATATATAATAAAAGTACGTGGACATTCGGTGCGGAACACCCTTTTGTTTTAAATAATGCGCTTGGGATTTCGGTGAATTTGCCGCTGGGGCGTACAATTCTGAAACCCGGTTTTCGTGAAAGCATTGTAATTACAGCAAAAAATGAATTGCCGGAAATTGACTATGATGATATGAAATTTACCGGCGATAAGCGCATAAGCAAGCATGATTATATGAATGGTATAAGCGGCCTTTTGCTGGATGAATGGTATATGGCAAGCCGCCCTTACCTGCAATGGACAATACCCATAAGTTTTAAATCTTTTGCAAATGCTGATATTTTGTATGAAACAAATATATCAGGATTATTTATATATACCCCCGGCGCTTCTGTGTCTGACGCGCATAAAGGCGCTAATATTGAATTTAGTCAGCGTCTGGGTTTTGCCGCTGTCAACTGGCTCAATAATTTTCGCAGCGGCGCTTATATGTATATTCAAAACGATATTATCTATAATTTTGAATATCATGATTTTAATGCTTCCGTTTCACTTGCGGCGGCGGCATACAAAAAAATAGCGGATTTTTTCGGCATGTCGGCACGGCTGCGCTATAAACACTGGTTTGGCACGGACAGCATGTGGACTATGCAAAGCGCGGCGGAAGCGGGCGCGGCAGTACGCGGCATTCGTGACCGTTCGCTTTTTGCCAATAGTCTTTTGGCGTTTAATTTTGATTTTCCCTTTCGGCTGTTTGTGTTTATACCTTCGGCATGGTTTAATACGCGCAAACTGCGGTATTTCAATTTTGAACTCCATTTTTCCCCCTTTGTAGACACCGCATTTGTCAATGGAACACAATTTAACAAAAAATATGTGCCTCTTAAAAATATGGTGTTCAGTTTTGACGATATGGCCGCAGGAGCGGGTTTTGCGCTTCATTTTTACCCGCTTGAATGGCGCAGTTTGTTTTTGCGTTTTAGTTTTGCCGTGAATATGCTTGAATTGTTCCGTACAGGAGACATTTTTGGCGGCGATGGCCCGGAAATTTTTTTTGGCATAGGGCATTACTATTAGTTCTTTAGCGGCCGCCCTAGACGGCATATTCTAAATACTGTATTCTAGAAGAACAATGAGAAGTTATAGTGTAAGAGAAATACTGCCCAACAATTTCTTTTCTGAAGAAATTATTTTAGATAACGGATATGTGCTTACTGCTCCTGAAATGCGCCTTTTGCCGGCAATGCTTTCCGCGTTGACTGCATGGAATTTTGAAGAGGTACACAGTGAGGGTGTTCCGCAGGCAATTTACAAAGCAGTATCAGATGATGAACAATCAAAATTCACGCAAAATGATAAAGATGATATTCTTCATGCTGAACAATATTATATTAATCTTCAAATTTGGGCTGGCCATTTGTTTGAAAGAGTACAATATAAACAAAACATTACATTTAATGAAATTGCTGAAAAAATCAAGGAAATTATTACTGAATTAACCAAAAACCGCCGTTTCCTTTTACAGGTACAAAAAGATGTTGCCAAAGTAAATGATGAAAACTACCTGCTTTCTCATACTGTTAAAAGTGCTATTATAGCGCTGGTAATTGGCCAAACTCTTAAATTTCAACCGCACCGCTTGATAGAATTGGGCGCGGCGGCTGTTCTTCATGAAATTGGCATGACTCGTATTCCCTTGAAAATTTATAGTGCGTCGACCGATTTAACCTCTGCTGAAAAAGAAATGATTTATATGCATCCGCAGCTTGGCTTTGACATTCTTAAAACTAATGGTTTTCCTATGGCCGTCTGCGCGCCGGCGCTCGAACACCATGAACGTGAAAACGGCAGCGGTTATCCTTTAAATCTAAACGCGGACAGCATAAGCATCTATTCTAAAATTATAGCCGTTGCCTGTTCGTATGAAGCCATTACGACATACCGTCCGCACAAAACCGCGCAGAATGGGTATGAGGGCATGCTCCATCTTTTGCGCAACGAAAACAAACAATACAATGAAAATGTGCTTAACGCGCTGGTGCGCAGCCTTTCGCTTTTTCCTATCGGGCAGTATGTTTTACTTTCCAACGGGAAAAAAGCGCAGGTTATTGATGTAAATCCTGCCGACCCGCGCAATCCGGTACTGCAAATTTTCGAAGAAAAAACGCCGGACGGCAAAAATAAAATTATTACGAGTAATCCAAAAGAAATATATATTACTCAAGTAATCGACGATATAAATTTACAACCGCGCCGTCAATTTAATTAATAGCAACAAATGTTTCGTCTATAAATTTTTGCGCGTCTAAATCAGCCGGCAGATACCCAATAGTTATAAGTTCGCGGGCAAAAAAGAGAGCGTCTTCTTTTGCTTTGATAATGGAGTGCGAGCCGTGATAGTTGTGGTATTTATAACTTTCAATAAGCGCCGAAATAAATTCCGTGTCATCAGACGCTATTTTTTTACTGCTGATAAGCAGGGCGGCTGTTTCTTCGGGGTGGCTGCCCGTCCATGCAATAGCTTTTTGAATGGCACGTAGGACAGCGGCAATAGATTCCGGTTCTTCGCGGATAAGTTTGCCGGATGCAAACATAAAGCAGCAGTTTTTACCGGCAAATGGCTCGTCTTTGCCTATGTCGATGAGAGTGCGGTATTTTCCGCTGCGCTCGCCTTGAGTGGCAAAAGGGTCCCATACCGCAACCGCATCACCTTCGCCTTTTTCCATTGCTTGCAGCAGTTGGTCCCATGGAAAAGGTTTCCATATAATATCGCCGTCTATGCCGGCTTTGAGGCCTGCGCGGCCTGCGGCTACGGCAGTAACCATCATCGGGGTGCCGCCTATCCCGTCAACAAGCACGGTTTTGCCTTTTAAGTCAGATATTTTCTGTATGGGCGAATCATTGGGAACAAGTACTTTGATACAGCCTTCGTGGAGGCCGGAAATAATTTTTATATCGAAACCGTTTTGGATAGCCGGGAAAAACTGGAAATCACCGTTAATAACAGGCATTTTGCCGGATGCAAGCGCGGCCTGCTGCGCTTCAAACGCGGTGCCGCTTACCAGTTCCACATCGACACCTTCTTCCGCGTAAAAACCTTTAAGCGCTGCTACAGCCACCGGAGCGCCGCATGTTATTCCCGAATAAGCTATGTCGAATTGGGGACGGCGGGAGGGGGGGCTGCCGGATTCTGTTCCGGCTTTCTTTTTGCAGGCAGTAAAACAAAAAACAGCAATAACAGCGGTAAGTATAAGTTTCTTTTTCATAAAACCATACTACATAACGGTATATGAGTTGTCAATTAGCCGTTTACATCTTAAAGTCGTTGCCCAGATACACGTTGCGGACGGTTTCGTTGTTCAAAATAAGTTCTCTGGGGCCCCGCGCTACAATAGTGCCATGATTGATAATAAAGGCATCATTGGTGATTTCAAGCGTGTCGCGGACATTGTGGTCGGTGATTAGAATGCCGATGCCTTCGGCGGCAAGGCGTTTTATAATTTGCTTTATTTCAAAGACGGCAATAGGGTCGATTCCGGCGAATGGTTCGTCAAGCAGGAGGAACTTAGGCTCAATCGCAAGGGCGCGGGCTATTTCGGTACGCCGCCGTTCACCGCCGGAAAGCGTATAGCCCGGCTGAGTGCGGATGCGGCCAATGCCGAAATCGCTAATCAGTTTTTCCATATGTTCTTTTTTTTGCTTTTTGGACAAATCACGGCGGCTCTCTAAAATCGCCCAAATGTTTTGCTCTACTGTAAGTTTGCGGAAAATTGACGCTTCCTGGGGCAGATATGCGACCCCCATTCGCGCGCGCCGGTACATGGGGCCTGCGGTAATGCTCGCGTTGTTCAGTTTAATATCTCCGGCTGTAGGTTTAAGAAACCCTACAATCATATAAAAAATAGTTGTTTTGCCTGCGCCGTTAGGGCCAAGCAAACCGGCAACATTGCCGCCGCGCAACGAAAAACCGACACCGCGCACAACTTCTTTTTTGCCAAAGTTTTTACACAAATTCTGAATAGTCAGCGTGTTGAAACCGACGGAATAGCGGATTGTCTGCCGGCGGTCGCTGGCGCGGCGGTGACGGCGGCGGTCTTGATATTCGCTTAGTTTGTTACGGACAGCGGCAACCTGTACAGAAATATCGGCAATTTGCACCGGCAGTTTTTTGAGACGTTCCTGAGGAATAGGCGCGCCGCCGGGCGGCGGCGGTGTTCCCATAAAGAAATCGGCGGCGCTTTTTTTGATATGTTCCGCTTTTTTTAGACCGGAAGGCCGTTTGCTTATATCCGCGGTTTCTTTGATTTGAGAGGCGCGTTCTAAAAGTCCCATAACATATCAATCAGGCATCATTCTTTTATAGCGCCCGACACCGCCCCCTGCATAATAACATCGTCCGTATCTAAATCGACACGGATGCGGTCGGCGTGGTATTCATCACTCTTTTTGTGAACTACAGGAAAACCCGAAAGGTCGAGAAGTTTTTGCCTGCGCTGGTAGAGCGCGTAGTCTGAACGGCAAATCATATTGTCCTTTATAATTCTTACTTGAATTTGAAGCATCGCTATTTCCGCATTATCATCATATTCTATTAAGCGGCCTCGCGCAACAACCTCATTTTTCCGGTCTTCCAGCGTTGAATTCCCTTCCAGACGGGCGATTTTTGTCTTGCGGTCGTAATGCATAGAATCTGTGCGGAAAAAAATTTCTTTTGCTTCTTCCTGCCCCCAGACATTCCCCGCGCATTGCACCAATTGATTGTTTTTGCCATAAATTTCAATCCGGTCGGCTTTAAGGGTAAGGTTGTCAGAGCGCACTTCGGCATTACCGGTAAGAATCGTTACTTCCTTGCCGGTAGCCCGCCCGCCGCTCATTTTGTCTGCTTTGAACTTAAAGACATCGGCATAAGCGAATGTTGAGAGAAAGGTCAAAACGAACAAAACGACAAAGCGTCTGCTAGGAAAGCATTGATTAAAACCAATCGGGGATTTAACCGGCGTTGCCCTAACGGTTGCTTTTTGCGCAGGCTTCTTATTCCTCGTTTTCATCATCAAAATAATACGCGCCTTCCGCTCCCGAACTAAAGAGCCATGTGCGGGCGCGGACATCGGCGGAAAAACCTGTGCCTAAAAAATCGGTGCCGGTTTTCTGGGTTATATGCACTTGAGTCCCGGGAGCGCTCTGCAACGTTTTCTCTCTATCATACCATTCCAAATCTTCCGCAGTAAGAGACATTTCTTCGGACGCGACATCAATGGTAATAGTATTGGTCATTTTAAAATTGCTGGTTTCCAGTTCAATTCGCGCCTTGCCGCCTGAACCGGAAGAATCAATGCTGTTATCCGATGTATTGTACTGTTCAAATGTATAATTTTGCAATTCCATAATATGAATCTTTTCAAAACGGTCGGCTTGTTTCGCTTCGAGTTTTGCCTGTTCGTCCCCGCGGCGGAACCGCACCCATTCCATATCTTCCAGCGTGATGTCAGGCACGGAATCGTCCGCCTGTATCTCTGTTTCATAAACAAAAGTACATGAACTCAAAAAGGTTACTGCCAAAAAACAGGAACACAACATCAATAATACAACGCGCATACGCTAATTATCGGAATTCTAAAAGCCGGAACTTATTGTTTGCTTCTTACCCTGTATTTGCGCAAAGATTTTTGGAAGGCGGCCTGCCGCCGCCTTCCTTGCCATATTATGAGAGTAGGTTTTTATCGCCTTTGTTTGTTTGTATCAAGCGAGGGGCTTGCCGAAATCGGCGTTTTTGGCGGAATTACAGGCAGGGCAAGCCACCTGCCCGTTTTCAACTGTGGTTTTTCCGCCTTTTGACCAGGGTTTTATATGGTCGGCTTGCCAGTTGTCCCAATCGCACTTTATGCCGGCGCATTTTAACCTCACTTGGCAAATACCGTTGTCTTTGCGGAAAATAGCAAGCCTTTGTTCGGATGAAAACAGCCGGTTGTTGTCCTTCAATTCCAGATTGGGGATACGTTCCAACAATTTTCTGAACAGGAAATCATACCTGCGCTGCAACGAATCCGTTGAATCGGTACTGTGGCCGGTCTGCTCGTTGTAATTCAGAATTTCCCGGTCGCAGTCATCCTCGCCCTTTGCTTCCTCCATACGGCGGTAGTTTTCAAAATCAATGAACCAGTCAAATAGTTCGCCTTCACGTCCAGAAATCACATATTTGTCCAGCAAAGAAGAAGCAATCATATACAGCGATATGACCGCATACCACTCCAGTTCAGGCGTTTTTTGAGGAAAGCATTTCGCCAGAAAGCCCAAAGTCTTTCTGACCTTTTTCGCTTTTGGGCCGGATTTGTCAAAGGCTTTGTTTTCCGCATACATCTTATTCAAGTCCGCGCCTTTAATGTTGCATGCCGCGCCCGCCAGTTCGAGACATACCATTTGGGCTGCAATCTGTTCAAACATATAACGGGCATTGTCTTTCTTGCAACTCTTGAAAAATGCGGAGGCCGCTATTTCAACGATAAAATCACGCATATTGCCGCTCATCGCATGCCGCTTTTCCGGCGCTTTTAATGAAGTGCCGTTTTGAAGCCGAAGAAACATCTCCCGCACTTCTTCTTCATCGGTATCAATAACCACAATGTCCAAAGGATAAATGTCAAATATTGTCCGCAGATCATGAGGAAGATTGGAATACGTGAGTTTGGTCATGTCGTTCCCGTTAATGGGGTCAATGTCTTTGCCCAAATCAAACTCATCCGACATAAAACTCCAGATAGCGTTAAGGCGTTGCTGCCCATCCACCACTTCGTAGGAGGCTTTTCCCGTTTTCCGCCAGTACAACTTGGGAATATCATAGCCCCTCAGTATGGTATCAATGAGCAGGCGCTTCTGCGCAATTGACCAAACTAAGGGGCGCTGGTAATCGGCCTGAGTGTTTATTGATTGACGAATCCCGAATAAAGTAGCCAATGGCCAGGGCTTTTTATATGTTTCCATCAACTTTCCTGAAGAGTCAATTTGCGCAATGTTGCCCTAAAAAGATTGCGTTCCAGTTTCAAATAATGATGCTTTGGTCAGGGCAAATTTGTGTATATGCGGCGCTAAAACGCCGCATATACACGCGCTTACTTCTTATCGCCGTCTACCACTTCGTAGTCGGCATCTTCGGCGGGTTTTTCGCCGGGGCTGCCGCTGTCTTGCGCTTCGCCGGGAGCACCGCCCGCAAAGCCGCCGGGAGCGCCCTGAGCGCCGGCTCCTGCCGCGCCCGCGTTACCGGCGTTCTGCTTGTACAATTCTTCGGCTATTTTGTACGATGCCTGCTTGAGCGCCTCGGTCTTTGCCTTGATGTCGCTCACA
>JAIRPM010000026.1 GCA_031257075.1 Spirochaetaceae bacterium | reverse complement strand
TGCCGTGGTCAACGTGCCCGATAGTACCCACATTCATGTGGATTTTGGTACGGTTAAATTTATCCTTTGCCATTTCTAAATATCCTCCTAAAAATGGATGCCTGAACATCCGCAGCCGGTTTTACAGGCTGCCTGACGGATGCCATGCTATAAAATCTATTGAAGCCTGCCTAAACAAGCCCCTGAGCCAACGGCTCATAAAGCTACAGCCGCTATTCACGGCAAATAGCTCATCTCATTAGAAAATTATGGTAGCACACAGAAAAAAAATGCGCAACCCCCCCTCCGCCAAATCACAAAAATAGAGAGAACGTGAGATTTTTTTGAAGCAAATTATGCAAAAAACCCCGCACTCCACCTATCCCATGTGAAACCCGCCCGGTAAGGCCGACCTTCACGGAAGGAACAGTCTTACAGACGTTTCTTGACCGGCCCACCGCCGGTTTATGGGTGGTTTGGACCACCGGTTTGGCGTTACCGCCCCCGGCCGAATAAACGGCCAGACCAGCCATCGCGCGTACCGCAATGGTTATTCCATTCTACAAACAAAGAAAAAAAAGCGCAAGTACCTTAAAAATGCCTCTTTAATAGGACTTGCCTATCTTGCTCCCGCTAGGGGAACGCTGATTAGAGTCAATGCAAGCATCGTTCCCCTAGCGTTCTACCTTCAAGCGCGGCGTAAGCGGCCAAATCTCGCATAAGCCCGGCAAAAACAGCGGGGGTAAGGGATTGTTCGCCGTCACAAAGGGCGCATGCGGGATTATTGTGTACCTCTACAAGGATACCGTCCGCGCCGGCGGCGGCAGCGGCTTTGGCAAGGCGCGGTACCATCCATGCAATTCCGCAGGCATGGCTCGGGTCAACAACAACAGGCAGATGCGTTTCTTTCTGTAAATACGGCACCGCAGAAAGGTCGAGGCAGTTGCGGGTATATGAATCAAAGGTACGTATACCCCGTTCGCAAATAATTACATTAGCGTTACCGGCAGCCATCAGGTATTCAACCGACATAAGCAACTCTTTAATGGTAGAAGAAAGGCCGCGTTTGAGCAGTATGGGTTTACCAAAACCGCCCGCTTCTTTGAGAAGGTCAAAATTCTGCATATTCCGCGCTCCAATCTGAATAATGTCAATATCTTCAAAAAGTTCAAGTTGATTAGAAGACATCAATTCCGTAATAACCGGCAGCCCTGTCGCTTTTCGCGCCGCTTTAAGGAGTTCCAACCCGGCCTGACCCATTCCCTGAAAACTATATGGGCTGGTACGGGGCTTAAACGCGCCGCCCCTCAGCACTTGCGCCCCGGCCCGCTTAACATCTTTTGCGACACTGATGATTTGTTCTTCGCTTTCCACAGAACAGGGGCCGGCCATTACCGTGAAATGCCGGCTATCCCCTACCCTAACCCCATTTACATCTACGATGGTATTTTCAGGATGAAAGGTGCGGCTGGCCAATTTGTAGGGGGCACTGACCCGTATTACATTTTCAATGCAGGGAAGAGCGCGGAGCGTATCTTCGTTCAGCCTGCTCGTATCGCCGATAAGGCCGAGAATCGCGGCTTCCGCGCCGTATGACAAATTGGTGCGGAAGCCTTCATCTTCAAAACGCGAAACAAGCGCTTTTATTTCTGTTTCTTGCAAACCGTTTGATAATACCAAAACCATAAGCCAAGTATACTATGCAAGTTTATTTTGTAAAGTCTTCCCGCGCCGCCTTCAAAACACCATGCAATCAGCCTCAAACGCATATAAAAATCTTCGCCCCTTCTTGGGTGTCGGGCGCGGGTAGTGAAAATGTACGCCGTCTTGACAGGGGCATTCCGGTAATACTAAGATAAAGAGCAAGGAGTTCGTATGGTTATTAAACCGATGATTCGTAACAATATTTGCATCAACAGTCATCCCAAAGGCTGCGAAAAAACGGTGCATAATCAAATAGAAGCGGCGCGAAGAGCAGTACAGCCGGCAGCGAATAGTTTGGGGCCGAAACTCGCGCTTGTGATTGGCTGTTCGACAGGGTACGGGCTTGCCAGCCGCATTACAGCCGCTTTTGGCTATGGCGCGGTTACGGTGGGGCTTTCTTTTGAAAAAGCGGGAACAGAAACGAAGCCCGGCACCCCAGGCTTTTACAACAATTTAGCATTTGATACCGCGTCAAAAAAGGCGGGTATCGCAAGCCGCACTTTGGACTGCGACGCGTTTTCCGCCGAAGCCAAAGCGCTCGCCGTTAACGCCGTTAAAGAAGCCGCCGCCGATGCCGGAATTCCGGCGGAAATCAGTCTTGTTATCTATTCACTCGCCTCCCCCGTGCGTACCGACCCCGCGACCGGCGTTATGTACAAATCGGTGATTAAACCTATAGGCGCCCCATTCGCCGGAGACACCATCGATATGCTTACCGGCAAAATCAACCGCGTAAGCGCTGAAAGCGCATCTGGTGATGAAATTGCCGCTACCGTAAAAGTTATGGGCGGTGAAGACTGGGAATTATGGATAGAAGCGCTTGCCGCCGCCGGCGTTCTCGCGCGCGATGCTCGAACGGTCGCGTACACATATATCGGGCCTGAACTTTCATGGGCTATCTACAAAAACGGTACAATAGGCCGCGCAAAAGAAGATTTGGAACGCGCCTCCCGCGCCATAAACAAAGCGGGAGCGGCGCGCGCATGGGTTTCTGTCAACAAGGCAGTTGTTACCCGCGCCAGCGCGGTTATTCCTATTATTCCGTTCTATATTTCATGCCTTTTCAAAGTAATGAAAGAAATGAAACTCCATGAAGGGTGTATCGAACAAATAATCCGCCTTTTCCGCGAACGCCTTTACAGCGCGGAAGCAGCGGCCGATGCCGGCAATGTTCCCGTAGACAGCGCCGGGCGTATCCGTATCGATGACTGGGAGATGCGCGATGACGTGCAAAAGGCTGTCGCGGCGCGAATGGCGGAAACAACCGAAGCAACCATTTATCAAAAGACGGATGTCGCCGGTTTCAAGCATGATTTCATGGAAGCGCATGGTTTTGATGTGGACGGCATCGATTACGAAGCGGATGTTCAAACGACAGGTTTGTAACAGGCAGGAGAAGAGAGCATGCTCTACCGCGCCGATAAATACGGTAATAAACTTTCGATTCTCGGATTTGGCTGTATGCGATTTCCGCAAAGGCTCGGTGTTATTGATTATAAAAAAACACAAGAACTCATTTCTTTCGCGATAAAAAACGGCGTTAATTATTTTGATACGGCCTATCTCTATCCGGGAAGCGAAGAAACGCTTGGCTCCATACTGCGCAGGCTGAACAAACGCGCCGATGTATATATCGCAAGTAAACTTCCTATTATGATTTGTAACAAACCGGACGATTTTGACCGGTATTTGAACGAATCGCTTAAACGCCTCAAAACAGAATATTGTGATTATTACTTAATGCATAATTTTCCCGGCAGCGCGGCATGGGAAAAAATGAAATCGCTAGGCATTATCCCATGGCTGGAACGGCAAAAAAAATCAGGCACAATTAAACAAGCAGGGTTCTCGTTTCATGGCAACCGTGATGAATTTATCAAAATTCTGAATGATTATGATTGGGATTTCTGCCAGATTCAGTACAACTATTCCGATGAAAATTATCAGGCGGGAAAAACCGGCCTGCTGGCCGCAGCCGCGAAACACATACCGGTTATCATTATGGAACCGCTTTTGGGCGGCAAGTTGGCGAAGGAACTGCCCAAAGCGGCATGGAAAGCTTTTGAACAGGACAATCCGGCGCTTTCTCCGGCGGCGCGAGGGCTGCTCTGGCTTTGGAACCAGCAAGAGGTTACGGTCGTACTTTCCGGTATGAACGCGCAGAGCCAACTCGAAGAAAACATCGCACTCGCGGGAGAAGCGGTGCCCGGCTGCGTACCCCGCAATGATATATACGAAATAGTACGCGCCGAATTTGCCCGGTCATACAAAATCCGCTGTACAGGCTGTAATTATTGCCAGCCTTGCCCGAAAGGCATAAATATACCCGGCTGTTTTGCCGCTTACAACACCAGTTATGTACTGGGGCTTTTTGAGGGCATTAAACAGTACACGATGAGTACGGGTTCCCATTCAGACAACCCGCGCGGGGCGCGGCTATGCGTCAAGTGCGGTGCCTGTGAAAAGCATTGCCCTCAAAACATCCCTATACGCGCTATGCTGGAAAACGTTCAAAAACGGCTTGAGCCGTTCTATTTCAAGACCGCTATCTGGTTTATAAAGACATTTTGGTTCAAAAGCGGGAATTCCGACCGCGCGGGGGCTTGACTTATTCCGGGCGATAATTTTACACTGAATACATAAACCTATTAACAGCAGGAGTTTAGTATGAAAAAGATGATTTTTACCATCGCGGGTTTGTTGGCGGCGGCATCCGTGTTCGCGCAGGCCGACAAAGTTATTAAAGTAGGGGCAACGCCAAAGCCTCATGCGGAGTTACTCAATCTGGTTAAAGCAGATCTTACCAAACAGGGTTACACCTTGGAGGTAAAGGAATTTACCGACTATGTTCAGCCGAATGTGGCGGTACAGAATGGCGAATTGGATGCCAATTTCTTCCAGCACACGCCGTATATGGACAACTTTAACAAAGAAAGAAAATTCACCCTTGTAAACGCGGGCGGCATTCACATTGAGCCTATGGGCGGCTATTCACGGAAAATCAAGAACCTCAAGGACTTAAAGGAGAATTCATGGGTGGCTATTCCTAACGATCCCACTAATGAAGGCCGCGCCTTGCTTTTGCTTCAGGAAGCAAAACTTATCAAACTAAAGCCGGGCATCGGGCTTACCGCTACGCCGAGGGACATGATCGAAAATAAAGCAAAACTGAATTTTAAGGAACTTGAAGCAGCGCAACTGCCCCGCGCCGTAAGCGATGTAGACCTCGCTATCATCAACGGCAACTATGCGATAAATGCCGGTTTCAAAAAGAAAGACGCGATACTTATCGAAGGAGCGTCTTCTCCCTATGTAAACATAGTCGCGGTAAAGAAAGGCAGCGAAACGCAGCCTAAAATTATCGCGCTCGTAAAAGCGCTCCAGAGCAAAGCGGTAAAAGATTATATCAACAAAACTTATGCTGACGGCAGCGTTATCGCGGTATTTTAAGGTTCCTTCGATGCGGTTGCGAAACTTCAGTCCGCAACCGCATCTTTGACAACAAAAAGCGCTTTTTCCAGCAGTTCCCGAGGATTGTCTTTCCCTTTGATTTTTTTGGCCGCTTCGATAAAGGCCGGCAAGGAAACGCCTGAACGGGTATACAAGTCCTCCAGATACGGGCCGTTTTCATGATAGAGGGCAAAAAGTTGGAAATAAGCATTGTTTACCGCAAGATCGCTAAAGTAGCGATAATTATCGCTTGCAAACATTGTAGTATATTCCCGGCTAAATGTATTCTTCGCCCGCGCTATAATTTCTTCCTTGCGTCTGATTTTTTCTTCGGCGGATATATCCTGCCGGTATACGCCATCTAATTCGGTGCGGATGTTTTGTATAAAAGCCGCAAATAGGGCGCTTTCTTTTTTGCGCTGTTCTATATTTTGAAATTCCGGCGAATCGATTCCAAAGCGGCGTTCAATATAGAGGCGCGCCCCTTTGCCGCCGACAAATTCCGCGAGTTCTTCGTTGAATTGCACTTCGTTTTTGATAAACGCCGTAGCATGGAACAATTCATGTATCAGTAAATCGGCGAGTTCATAAACGGAATAATCGCGCATATACGAATAGAGCGGGTCGCGGAAAAATCCAAGCGTACTAAAAGCGTCTACGCCGCGCACCCAAACATCAAGCCTTTTTTTTTCAGTTTTGCCGCTTCTGCGCGGGCATCTTCAGTGTCAAAAAAACCTTTGTACGGCATACGCCCTACAACCGGAAAACGCCATTCATAAGTGTTGAAGCTGTCCGGGTCGCATGCAGAAACTACAGCAGCAAGATAATCGCGGTCGATAGTTACATAACCGGTATAATTTTTTGTATCTTTTAATCCTAGTTCCGTTACGGCAAAAACGCGTATGTCGCGTACATATTGTACAAATTGAGCGGTTTTTTCATCCGTCAGGTTTAATTTTTCCAGCGGCTGAGCGCGGGCAAGCAAACTGAACAGCGTGGCTCCTTGTTTGATAGTATAACAGGCGGGAAAAAGAAGAAAACACAAACAGAGCAAAACGAACGCGCACAATGGCGGCAGTATAGCAAGAATAGGCTTCAAGTGGGCAATACTGGATTTGAACCAGTGACTTCTACCGTGTGAAGGTAGCACTCTCCCGCTGAGTTAATTGCCCAAAAATACTCTTCTATATTTGAATATGTTTTTCGATTTTTTGCAAGAGGGCAAACGGCTTATTGGCAACGGCACTGTTATTTTGACCCGCAAACCGGCAGCACGGAATTGCTCTCTTGTTAACATGGAAAAATTCCATTAAATTTATTCAATTAAAACAATCGCAAACTTTCAGTTTCCGATTGTTTTAACCGCTTTTACATGTATGGCACAATTTGAATTGATACAGGGAGACATTACCGCGCTTGATGTTGACGTTGTAGTGAACGCGGCAAACACCGGCTTATTGGGAGGCGGGGGCGTAGACGGCGCTATACACCGCGCCGCCGGCCCCGCGCTCCTTGAAGAATGCCGCAAATTGCCGGTAAACGCCTATGGTGCCCGTTGCCCCACAGGAGAGGCGCGGATAACCGGCGCGGGAAACATGAAGTGCAAATACATCATTCACACAGCCGGGCCGGTTTACGGCAAGAGCGGCGGTAATGATGCCGAAAAACTTGCGTCCTGTTACCGTTCCGCGCTCATGCTTGCCGGCCAGTACAAGGCGGCAAGCATTGCTTTTCCTAATATCAGTTGCGGCATTTACGGCTATCCGCTCGAAGAAGCCGCCGGTATCGCCCTCAGTACCGTGCGCGAAACCTGCGCCGGCCTAATGTCCCTCAAAAAGGTGATTTTCTGCTGTTTCGATTCCCGCAACTATGAAATATACAAGGCAAAAATGCCCGCTAAGGGAAGCACTAATTAAATCCAATTGAGAATTTAATTAGTACTTCCCCGTATTTGCGCAACGAAATGAGCAAATACAGAGGGTAACGCTGATGCGGCAAGCCTCAAAAATCAAGGGCTTGCCGAAGAGGCACATTAATCAGCGTTGCCTTAGTTAATACCGGGCGGCCTGACGCAAACCCGGATCTGAGATGTTGAATATCTTTTGGCAGGCTTCTTCAATCAAGTTTTTTCAGGAGTTCGCCTAACGCGCGCGCTTCTTCCTGCGTGAGGGTAACGCCTTTGCTCATTTTGTCGTGCGCCGGCGACCAATCCCTAATGTCGAGTTTAGCCTCCCGCCCGCTCCATGAAACGCGGTTCAATTCTTTTTTCCAACCGCTTTTGTTTTCTGAAATAACACCAAGATGTTCCATTATCTGAAACGTAATTTCTTTATTTTCCGCCATATCAACTCCTAAGGAAGCACTGCTTTATTCAACGCCGAATTCGCTATTCATTAACAATTAAATGAATGGCGCAATCGGCGTTGCCCTAAAGCATATTTTATGTTTTTCCGATAGTATAATAGAGTGTTTGAAGGCGCTATTTTCCGGCAATACCGGAAACTGATTTTTAACAGGCTTTCTAAACATCTCTATTTATATATTCTAATGTGTATAACGCATTGGGTAAAGAGGAATTATGAAACTGATAAATAAAAAATTTGCCGCCGTACTGTCTCTTTGTATACTGTGTACAGCCTGTAAAACCACAAAACCGGCAGACGGTTCTGTTAACCGGCCGGCTGTATCGAACGCCGGCGCAAAAGCCGTAACGCTCCCTGAAGAAGTAAATCTTCTGCGCGAACGCGCCCTTGCCGCGCGGCAAGAGGCCTTGTCGATGAAAGCGGACAAAGCGGTAAAAGACGAATACGCGCGCGCCGTTGACGTTTTTCAACAGGGCGAAATGGCGGTTGGTAAGAAAAAGTGGAAGGACGCAAACGGAATGTATACGCAAGCTGCCGATGAATTTTCCAGCGCCGCAAAAATTGCGCGGGAAAAACGTGAATTAGCGGAATTTGCCTACCGTGACGCAAACGCCGCCATTTTGGAAGCCCGCCGCAAAGCGCTGGAAACCGAATCTACCTACCGCGATGCCGGGATGGAACCGGATTTTTCCGCCGAAGCATCCGTAGAATAACTCTGTAACGGAATGCGGCCACGCAGCCCGGGGGGCCGCATTCAGATTCAACAAACGCTATGCTACCTCTAGACATGAGCCTGCCATGCCTTTCATAATAGGAATATGAAAAATTTTGAAAAACGGCTGGAACGGCTGGAAGAATTAGGGGACAAGATCCGTAAGCCGGATGTGCCGCTTGACGATGCCTTAACGTCGTTTGAAGAAGGAATTAAACTGGCGCGCTCTCTTGAAAAAGACTTAGAAAAAATCGAAAGCAAAATTGAAATTCTTATGAACAATCCCAACGCGCAGGATGATGAAAAACCGGTTTTCGATTTGTTTAACGAACCATCCGGTTAAATAATGGCCTCTGAACAGACTGTCTCAGAAATACAAATACTGCCTCCAGAAGAAGTCTACAAAATAGCGGCCGGCGAAGTTGTTGACCGGCCGGCGGCGCTTGTGCGCGAATTTGTCGATAATGCTCTGGACGCAGGCGCGACTAAAATCGAAGTTGAACTCGAAGAAGGCGGCATAAAAAAGACCGAAGTGCGCGATAATGGCTGCGGCATTAGCCGGCAGGGGCTTGCCCTTGCATGGCAGGCGCATGCTACCAGTAAAATCCGCCGGCTTTCTGATTTGAGCGTTTGCCGGACACTTGGTTTTCGGGGTGAAGCTTTGGCTGCCGCAAGCGCGGTAAGCGTTTTGGAAATTATCACCAGTACGGACGGGCACGAAGGCTGGCAGCTCCGCGTAGGGCCGGCAGGCGGCGGAATAGACAAGACCGGCGGTTGCGTCAGCGGCCTTATACCGGAAATAGAACCTGCCCAACGAACGCGCGGAAGCACGGTGCGCTCAAAATTTCTTTTTGACACGCTGCCGGCCCGCAAACGTTTTCTCAAACGGGATGGCAGTGAAGCGGGCCTGTGCCGGCAGGTTTTTATCGACAAAGCGCTCGCTTTTCCCGCAATTGAATTCCGCTTTATCGTAGACGGCAAACTTAAACTTTTTTTACCTGTAGCAGCCAGCAAAAAAGAACGTTTTTGTGATGTTTTTTTTGACAGCGGCCGCACTCCTTTTGTCCACGAGATTTCGGCTCTGGGCAAAGGTTTTTCTATAGATATCATTATTTGCGGGACAGAACTAGCCCGCAGCGACAGGCGGGGGCAGTATGTGTTTGCCAACGGCCGCCGTATCGCCGATTTTGCGATGCAGCAAGCGCTTGAATTTGGCATGCATGGCTTTTTCCCCAACGGCCTTCATCCGCAGGGAGCTGTTTTTATCAATATTGACCCAAAACTGGCCGATTTCAATCTGCATCCGGCAAAAAAGGAAACCCGTTTTTCCTGCCATGCGGAAATTCACTATGCGATAACGAGTGCCTTGCGCAAATTCGCTGTTGGGCTCGCAAAAAATGACTTCCAGCCTGATATATCCGGCAAGCAGGTTTCAGCCGGTTGCGGCGATTCCCAAAAAGAATTTGAGCCGCGGGATATTCCGGCCCCGCTTGTGAATGTGCCGGTCCGTTCCGTTGCTTCCTCTTTCGCGCGGCCCGCGCAAAGCGAAGAAACAGGTTTGAAATTCTACGGTTATTTATTCGGCTTTTTTCTCCTTGTTGCCGATGCCGAGCATTTTTATATTATCGACCAGCATGCCGCCCATGAGCGTATTTTATACGAAAAATTCCTTGCCGGCCCTATTGAACGCCAGCCTTTGCTGGTTCCTATCCGCTTCAACACTGAAAGCGCCGATGACGATGCTTTTTTGGAAAAATCGCTCCCCGGTTTTGAAAAACTGGGGCTGATTATCAAAAAAACGGACGGCCTATGGCTTATTGAAGAATTGCCCGTGCTTTGGCGACTTTCTGACGGTGAAACGGTGCGCGAAGTACTCAACCTCCGCGCCGCGAGTGAAAACATAGCCGAACGCTGGGCGGCCACACTAGCCTGCCATGCGGCAATAAAAGACGGCGACCAATTGGATGCCGGTTCCGCGCTACGCATAGCGCGCCAAGCACTCAATTTGACAATGATGCGCTGCCCCCATGGCCGGCCCATAATGAGCATTATAAGCAAGCCGGATTTATTCAAAGCCGTTATGCGTGATTGAAATCAGATGAGTTTGTACTCTTTCGCGGTGGTAAAAAGGGCGTTGTTCCAGTATTGGTTGGTCAGGTACGATTGGCGCACCTTTACGTCATCGATGCGGCCGGCACGCCGCTGAAGGCGCTTGAAAGCCATACTGATAGCCGTATTTCGGTCAACTTCACTTAAACCGGCTTCATGAACAATGCGGTAGTTTGCGAAAAAATAGAACGGCATATTCGGATCGGTTTCATTAAGGCGTTCATCACGCATGATTTTTTGCATAATGTGGACGGCTTCTTCTGCGCCGCCCATTTTAGAAAGCGCAAGCGAACGCCATACCGGCGTAACGCGCCCCCAAAAATCCTTTTTGCTGAACGGGAGAAGTTCACATTGCGCAAAACCCGAAGTCCAGCAGGGTTGTTCCAGGAAAACAAATTCATCTTTTGCCTGGGCCGTCAGCAGTTTACCGGCGAGTTCGGCTGTTTCAGCGTATTCACCATTTAAGTACGTTTCTTCCAACCGGAACAATATGGCATCATCGCAGCGCAAATCTTTGAGCAGGGTATGCTTTTCTCCTAAATATAATTTCGTACGTTCAATCCATGCATGGATTACTTCGTTTATGACAGGGTTTTTTGCGTCTTCGTATTTTTGGAGGAGCGTAGTAAATATTTTTTTTGATTCATTGTATTCGCCGGTTTCAAAACAATAACGCGCCAGCATAAATTCCGATTTGAGCGCCCAGCCCAGCCTGCCGCACATCTCTGCCGATTCAATTGCCTGATAAATAATACGCTGCGCTTTTGATATATTGCCAAATACAAAATGTACTACGCTGGAATAATAATAACCCAGTGTTTGTTCATTAATATCTTTTGAAATTTTATTATATTCAGCGGCATAATTTAAATAATCTATCGCGTCATTTATTTCCTGCCTGGAAAGATTTATGAGTGAAAATATCCGGTATACAAGCGAAATACCCGCCCGTTCTTTTGTACCCTGATAGAGAATCATTGATTCTTTTATCTCGTCAAGCGCCGTTTGGGTATCGCTTATGCCCATGCGGTAGAGCGCCTGAATAGAAAGAATCAGCGCTTTAAATTCAGGATTGGGAATCTTTGCCGGCGGGTTTGTTTTGAATGTTTGATGTATTTCTTCTTCACTGCCATATACCAAACTTGATAATGTTTTATAAATATATAACAATGACGGCGCAAATTCCTCGCTTGCGATTTGTGAAAACCGTCCTTCACGGAGAGCGTTTTCTATAGATTCATGCGTACCGTTTATGATGTCGGCTTTTATACAATCCAGGGTCAAAAGGCTTGACGCGCTGTATCCAAGCCCGTTAAGCGCTTCAAGCAAATCGAAACAGGGCGCTATCTTTCCCTGCGCAACCCATGACAAAAGCCTGTCTTTTACCACTGATTTTATAAACGCCGTGCGCCCGCCCAACGCTTCTTCGAGAGGCCCCTCAAACCCTGCCTTGCCGGGGCTGGGAGCGTCTACAGACCGGATAATTCCATAATTTACAAGCAATTTCAGCGATTTTTGCAGCACCTCGGCATTTTTGCCCTCTTCCTCAAATAACTGGATAAAGCAATGCGCGGGAAAAAATTTTCCAAAGAGATGGCAAGTATAGGCTATTTCTAAAAGGCTCTGGCTGCACACGCTAAAGTCAAAAGGTGCCGCGTTTTCCACCGTGCAGCTAATTACACCCGGGAACACCTGCCGCCATTCCGTAGAAACTTCGCTGTTGCGGCTGCTGCCCAAAATAACAACGCGCCTTTTTTTAGCCGCCTCTGTCCAGCAGTCTATAAAAATTTTTGAAACGGCGGGCGGCGCGTTCTGTATGTTTTCCAGAATGATAACAGGAATAAGCGGTTTTGTACGCGCTTTGTTTAAATATGTATCTACCATGACATTCAGCAATTCAGCGGCTTTTACAAGCGCGCTTGCGCTTAATTCACGGCGGAGCCGTCCGGCAAAAAGCGATTCATAGAGCGCGGCAAGGCGTTCCGGCGGCCCATCTTCTTCGCATAATTGCCGCATCGTGGAAGCGAACGCGTCTATAAAACAATTAAGCGCGCTGCCGTATTTGTTAAACTGTATGACAAATGGCGTAAAGAATCCGTTTTCTTCACGGCAATACCATTCCAGGCAGTCGGCCTTGCCGATAAATTCGCGCCCGAGCAAAATCGTATTGCGGTATTTATCAACGAGCAAAATCTTTTCAATTTTTTTTCTCAGCGGATATTTTTGCCCTGAACTGGGGAAATTTTTTAATGTGTCAAGTTTGCAGTACACGCCATGCGCTTCTTCATTCTGATACTCATCGTTGTTAAATTCCGCAAAACTTTTAATTTCTCCCGTGATATTCTCCGCACACCATACGGCGCTGGCATCATCAACACACGAAAGGCTTTTTTTCAGCAAATCAGCGGTGTCAACATCAATGGATTGCGCAAATATACAGGCATGGCCGTACAATTCGCGTTTGTTTTTTTCAAGCAGCGTTCTTATTGTTTCGATAACAAAAATAATATCAAGCCAAAAGCCTATTTTGTGTTCGTCAAACAGCGCGGTTATTGCCTTGTTTTCACGCCGGACATTCGCGCCGGACATTCTCACGCTGTTGATAATACCATTTTCGATAGCGCTTAAAAGTTCCGGCCTTGTCCGCGCAAGTTGAGAACGGAATTTAATTGAAAAAAACATTTCTATCATAAGGCTCCAGGACAGTACCGGCGAAAAATTTTATTTTCCCTTGCTATTATCGGCAGAGTTTTGCCTATGCTTTAGGGCGGCGGTTAGCCCCTGTACTAAAACTCCGGTTGGATGACAAGGGGCTTGCGGCGCTTTCTAAAAATTAGTATACTAAATAAGCAGCCGTGAAAATTCAGTTTGCGGCAGACTCTGGATGTAGTTAATTCAAGGAGAATAAAATGACTTCTTATAAAGAATTAGGATTGGTAAACACGCAAGATTTGTTTGCCAAAGCGGTAAAAGGCGGTTATGCAATTCCCGCCTATAATTTCAACAATATGGAACAGATGCAGGCCATTATTCAGGCATGCGTCGAAACCAAATCGCCGGTTATTTTGCAGGTTTCAGCGGGAGCGCGGAAGTACGCGAACCAGAACCTGCTGCGAAATATGGCTAAAGGCGCGGTAGAGTACGCTCATGAATTAGGCTGCGATATTCCCATCGTCCTTCATCTTGACCATGGCGACAGTTTTGAACTTTGCAAAGATTGTATCGAATCGGGCTTTTCATCGGTAATGATAGACGGCTCGCATCTGCCTTATGATGAAAATGTTGCCCTTACCAAAAAAGTGTGCGATTTCGCGCACACGCAAAAAGCCTACGTTAGCGTGGAAGGCGAACTTGGCGTGCTTGCCGGCGTGGAAGATGATGTTGTCGCCGAACATTCCAATTACACCCAGCCTGCTGAAGTAATTGATTTTGTCAGCAAAACCAAGGTTGATTCGCTCGCAATTTCAATAGGTACAAGCCATGGGCGCACTAAATTTAAGCCGGAGCAATGCACGCGCAACGCCGACGGTATTTTGATACCGCCCCCTCTGCGTTTTGATATTCTGGATGAAATTATGAAGAAAATACCCGGCTTCCCGATTGTGCTCCATGGTTCATCTTCAGTGCCTATTGAGTACGTCAAAATTATTGAGCAGTATGGCGGCAAACTCCCTGATTCTGTGGGTATTCCCGAAGAACAACTGCGCAAAGCCGCAAAAAGCGCCGTCTGCAAAATCAACATTGACAGCGACGGCCGGCTTGCTATGACTGCGGTAATACGCCAAATATTCGCTCAAAATCCGGGCGAATTCGATCCGCGCAAATATCTTGGCCCCGCCCGCGATGAACTCAAAAAAATGTACGCGGCAAAAAACAAAAACGTACTCGGCTCCGCGGGGCAGGCGTAAAATAATATTACCTAACCCTAAAAAATTTTCTTTATACCCGCCACCGTCCCGCACCCTCCTTGCGGAACGGTGGTTTTATTTTGTTTGAGCGGCAATTTCCTGCTCGGACAAACCGTACCCTTCATTTTTTTTGTTATTTGCGTCGCCCGCCGGTTCTATATGTACCATAATATCGTAAACCGTTTCCAAACGCTTACGCGCTTCCTGTTCAACCTGAGTCGCTAT
>JAIRPM010000005.1 GCA_031257075.1 Spirochaetaceae bacterium | reverse complement strand
ATACCGGTTTCCCCGGCTTCTTCCAAAATGCCGGTTGTCCAGTCCGAAATATCTGTCCGGTAGCAGGCTACCGCCCGCCCCGTAAAATGCCGGAATTCTCCGGCATGCTTTAGTTTCCTGTCTATGCCCGGCGAAGAAACCTCCACCGCCGCATCCTGTCCCAACGTCAGTTCTATGCGCGGCATAATGGCACGGTGCGCCTTCGCGCAATCATCCAAAGAAACATCAGTTCCCTGCCTGCATACCACCGCCCGCACTGTAGCGCCGCCCTTATGTTTTGACACGGTAAGTTCCACGAGCGCCAGCCCTAAGCCCGCAAGCACCGGTTCAAGTTCTGCCGCCAGCGGGTCGGGGGCTTTACTGTCCATTATCCCTCCAAAAAAAAAGGAATTGCGCGGGCAACTCCTTTTAATTGACGTTCATTGTGTTACATTCACATTACCGCACACTGAATTTTTACGCAAGAGGGGGAGGAGGAGTTTATGCCGCCGCTCGAGCAAGTTCCGAGGCAGGCTGCCGTTCAATACCGAGCATATAACGCCCTAGTTCTTCTTCGGTAGCAGTTGCCGCGTCAGAGAAATAGGCTGCCATTTTACCGCCGTACATTACGAGCAGGCTGTCGCTTAAATCCATTACTTCAGAAAGGTCGGCGGAAACAAGAAGCACGGCGGCGCCTTCATCCCGCAGCGCGAGGAGTTTTTTGTGAATAAACTGCGCCGCGCCTACGTCAATGCCCCGGGTCGGCTGGTCGGCAATGATACAGGCCGCTTTTCGTGTGCCGTCAGTAGGATGGCCGGCATAGGAAAATTCCCGCGCAACCACCACTTTTTGAATATTGCCGCCGGAAAGAGACTTTACTTGCACATCGGGCGATTGAGCCTTTATGAGATAATCACGGATGGCATTAACCGTACTGCTGCGTGTATTTTTTTTGTTAATAAAAATACGCCGTTTATCGGCAAATTCGGTGTCAAAACCAACAGAAATCAGGTTTTCTTCCACTGACGAAGTGAGCGCCGCGCCCCGGTCCATACGGTCCTGCGGGATATGGCTCATACCGGCAGCGCGAATTTGTTTGATGGACAGCGGGCGCACATCGACACCAAAAAGCGTTACAGAACCGGTATCACTTTTGCGCAATCCGGTTACCGATTCCACTAATTCACGCTGACCGTTTCCTTCTACTCCGACAATACCCAGAATTTGACCGGAACGCAGACAGAAACTTACCGCATCAAGCGTCCGCCGTTTAGCCTCGTCCACAACGCCGACATTTTCAACATTGAGTACCACATCCCCCGGTTTGGCGGGGGTTTTGTGAATTGCCCAATCCAATTCCTTGCCTACCATCAGCGCGGAAATTTGCTCTTTGCTCAAATCCGCAACTTGATATACGCCGACGCTCTTTCCGCCCCGCGTTATTGTAATGCGGTCGCAAATTTCTTTTATTTCGCCCAGTTTGTGGGAAATAAAGATGATGGTATGCCCCATTTCACGCAAGCGCCGAAGTTGGTCAAAGAGTTCTGTTGTCTCCTGCGGGGTAAGAACAGCAGTGGGTTCATCAAGGATAAGGAGTTTTGCGTTACGGAAGAGGGCTTTGAGAATTTCAACCTTTTGCCGTGTACCGGTAGGCAAATCGCGGATACGGCTCTGCGGGTCTATATCGAAGCCGTATTTTTTTATGATAGCGGCCGCCCCATCGCGCATTTTCCTTATATCAAGGATGGGACCGCGAGCCGGCTCCAAACCGAGCGCGATATTTTCCGCGACCGTCATTGATTCGACAAGCATAAAGTGCTGATGCACCATACCAAGCCCGTTTTCTATCGCGTCAATGGGAGAACGGAACCGCGCCGGTTTTCCCGCATAGAAAATTTCGCCGGATGTGGGCTGTTCAATGCCAAAGGCTATTTTCATCAATGTCGATTTTCCCGCTCCGTTTTCGCCTGCCAGTGCGTGAATTTCGCCTTCTTCTACCTCAAAATCAACGCCATTATTGGCGACAACGCCATTGGGATAGACTTTGACTATATTTTTCATCGAAAGTAACGCCATAATGCTTAACTATAGCGCCTTTCGCTCTTTGTGTAATCCCCCTCGTGCGCCATTACGTTGTGCCGGTTCGCGCATCCACTGTTTTTTTCCTGAAAATGCGTTACCATAGGGCTATGGCTGACAAAGAGAAAGGCGCCGGCGGCGGTACAAAACAAATTGCGGCAAACCGTAAAGCGTATTTCAATTATGAAGTTGAGGACAAATTTGAATGTGGAATAGCGCTTCTTGGCAGCGAAGTCAAATCATTGAAAGACGGCCGTGTTTCCTTTCCCGATGGCTGGGCAGAAATTTCAGACGGCGAAATCTGGCTCCGCCAATGTACCATTTCCGAATACCCGTTTTCCGCTCTGTTCAAGCACAACCCCGAAAGGCCAAAAAAGCTATTGCTGCACAAACAGGAAATCAAACGCCTTGCCCGCCGTGTTGATGAAAAAGGCTGTACGCTGATACCCCTTTCTTTTTATTTGAAAGCCGGACGTGTTAAAGTAGAACTGGGTGTTTGCAAAGGCAAAAAACAATTTGACAAACGGGCAGCCATCCGTGAACGCGATTTGGAACGGGAAACCGCGCGGGAGTTTAGAAAACGTGCATACTAAAAAGGGTTTGTTTTTATTCCGCAAAAACCGGGCATTGGGCATACTGAGGCTTGCGCTAACAGCGGCGCTAACAGCGCCGCTTCTAGTACCGCCGGCGGCGGAGGCGCAGGAAACGGCAACGGTTGTTGAATTTATACCGTTTACGGTTGAAGGGATGAGCGCCGAAGAAGGCATGGTCATAGAAGATTTGGTGCGTGACCACATAAAAAAAATAAAAAACATTCTGCTTGTTTTCCCCGGCGTTGACGGCCCCGGCTCCCGCAGCAACATTGATTATGTGTTTCAAGGAAAGATATATAACGAAGACGATACCTATATATTGCAGATTGATGTACTTGATTCGCGTACCCATACACAGAATACATGGACATCGGGGTACCGTTCTTCCAGCGACATGGCGTTAAAAGCGCCTGCTATCAATTATCTTTCACTTCTTGGCTCGGCAATAGCGGAGCGGCCGCAAAGCACCGAGGACGCGGAAAATATTATACCGGAAAAACTGTGGGGGCGCTGGCAGGGAACCGAAGGCATTGAGCAGGTGTTTTTTTTCCCGGGCGGACATGGGCGCGCCTATTTTTCGCGGGGCGCGAGCATGGAACTTGCTTACCGCATCGAAGGCAAGAAAATCATTGTGGAACAAAAATCAAAAAACGACCCGCGCTACTATCAAGTTCCGGCTCCTGTCGCGGACGCTCTTGCCGCGGCCGCCGAGCCTAAACGCTGGGAACTTTCACTCTATGCGGGCAGCCATTTGCGCGGCCTCCTCTTCGAAACCGCCGCCGACTACGAAGGCGCGGACATCATCCGCTTGCGTTCCGGCAGCGTCCGTAAAGCCGAATGGACCAAAAGCACCAGGTAAGGGCCAATCCGCGCAGCGGATTGGCCTTGGGAGTTTGCCTTTGGCAAACTCCTTGGAGTTTCACCGTAAGGTGAAACTCCCAAGGCGAAAAAAAAACCGGCATTATATGCCGGTTTTTTTTTCGTCAACTGACCGCTATATACATAATCTCTGACCATGGGCCTAGTTCGCCTTTGTTGTTTTGCCAGCGGCAGGCGCAGGACAAAAATTTGCCTTCGGCTTCCGGGGGCAGTTGCAGGATAAAGGGGTTGTTCGTCATCAGGCGGCTTTCCTTCAGCAGGGCGTAGCCCGTCAGTTTTTCCGGCCCAAAGGCGTAACTGAGCAGCGCGCCGTTGCACCCGTAGGGTATCGCACGGCTCCCCGGCGCGGCTTCGTCCTGAAAGTAGAGTTCTACCCGGAAACCGCCCAGGGGCTTGAGGTCGGTAACAAGGCAGCGGGTGGCGGGAACGCCGATAGGCGTGCGTCCTTTGTCTTTGGTGTGAAGGCCGGCGCTCACCCGGTCAACGTCCGGGATGGCGGGATTGGCAAAGCGAAAGTTGACCATTGCGCGGATTTTGGCGACAAGCGCCGCTTTTGCCGCGTCCTTTTCCTCAACCAGCGTCTTTGAACGGTCGGGGCCGGCGCATTTAGCATGTTTTGCCGTGAAATCCGTAGACAGGGTAACGATTTCCGTTACTTCCGCATCTGGAATCTGCCATTTTGCCTTGTTTGTCTGCAATTTTTCGGTAAAATTGTCCAGCCAATCAATCAGTTCCGCTTCTTTGTCCGGTAAATACCCATGGTGTTCCCTCATTTCCATACCTCCATCGTCCTTTTTTATCTATGCGGGAAACGGCCCCGCCATGCCGGTAAGCCGCCCCGCCATACCGGTAAGCCGCCCCGCCATACCGTGGAACCATCCCGCCATGTCGTGAAACCGCCCCGCCATGTCGTGGAACCGTCCCGCCAAGGTTTGAAAGCCTTACGCAGCCGTGGGAAAACACCAAACAGCCTTTTGAAAGCCTTACCAAACCGTGGGAAAAGTCTAGCAGATTATTGCTATCCACAGCAACTGGCTATCCGGCTATCCGGCGTAGCCGGATAGCTTAGCTGAATGGCTATCCACCGAAGGTGGATAGCCATTCAGCCACAACACCCCCCGGCGGCACCGGCTGGAGTTTTGCCAAAGGCAAAACTCCCAAGCTATCCACCGAAGGTGGATAGCCAATCTCCACCCGAATTATTGTATGGAGTTTGGCGAAGCCAAACTCCCAAGCTATCCACCGAAGGTGGATAGCCAAAGGCCTGCCCGGCCCGGCGGCACCGGCTGGAGTTTTGCCAAAGGCAAAACTCCCAAGCTATCCGGCGTAGCCGGATAGCCATTCAGCCACAACACCCCCCGCCGGCAGAGGCCGCCGCCTCAAAATATGTGTCGGGGTAAATCTGGGTTTCAAAATTGCCTGCTTCCGCTTTTATTGCCTCAATGTCTACCGCGCCCAAATCGTCCACCACTTTCACAAACCCATAGAACACGTTGTCGCCGGTGGAAAAATCAAACGTCTCTGTGGGCATTAACTGAATAACATTGTCCCCTTGCTTCATGTCCAACTGTGTGTAATACGCGGGGAAGACAAGGCGGCTGTTACCGCTGTCAAGGGAATTGTTGTTGATTGTCCATACGGCGGGAATATTCCGCTGCAGCACGATAATTGCCGGGTCAATGCCGTCATCGCGGAGGTTGACGGTGATGGCCTGAAACTGCCCGGCAATTTCGGCTAACACAATGTTGTCCGTGGGTATGGCGACACCGGCGGGGGTGGGGTTCAGGCTCGGCTCGCCGGCAACGCCCTGCCCCTCCTCGACCACGGTGATGGAACTGCGAATCATGCCCATCCAGCAGGAGTAGGAAAATTTGCCGCTTTTCTCCGGCGTGAATTCAACTATGTTTTCACCGGGCTTAAAACGATACTCTATGCCGTATTCACGGATAAGCATGCGGTTGTTACAGCCGTTAATGCTTCCCTGCGGGGCGGTAATCGTCCACTTGACCGGAATTCCCCGCTGCACGGTGATCGCCGGATAGCGCCCTCCGCTTAATGTTGAATTGACTATCTGCACACCGTTTTCGATTACCGGACTAAAGATTTCACCTGACGCGCCGGAGGGTGCCGCGGCGGTTGCTGCGGCAGTTGCCTCGGCAATCGCTTTGTCTAAAAAACCAAGATTAAGCCCCGAAAGCCCCCAGCCATAGGTGAACATCGTCAATCCCATCACCGTTACGAGGATTGCGCCGGTTTTCATAACGTTATGCGTAAACGCGCGTCCAAAAGGCGCTCTGCTCAACAGCGAACTTAACGCGCCGATACCAAACATCAGCGGAACCGTCCCCATGCTAAAAAGAAACATCGAGACGCCACCGGCAAGGGGGCTGCCGGTAGAGAGCGCGTATAACTGCATCGCCTGCAAGGGGCCGCAGGGCATAAGGCCGTTTAAGAGGCCAATTATTAAAGGATTTTTATTCGCGCTTTTTTGTTCGTCTATCTTTTTCGCAAAGATTTTCGGCAGGCGCGGGGTAAAGCGGCGAAGGGCCGGAAACAAACCGAGCATAGTGATACCCATGATGACCATGAACCCCCCGGCAATTAACTGCACAACACCCTGAAAGCGCCCCGGCACCGAAACAACCGAACCGACGCTGCCTGCTATCACGCCAACGACAGTATAGGAAACAACCCGCCCGGCGTTGTAAAGAATGGGCGCGAAGAAAAGACGGGGAGTGTTGGGAGTTTGCCGAAGGCAAACTCCAGGGGGGGTAGCGGAAGACCCGACCGCAGGGAGGGGCTGGAGCGAGGGGGGCTCCCCCCCCCTTAAACATTGGGAAAGGTTTATGCCGCCGCACATGGCAACGCAATGAAATGAAGTAATGAGGCCGATGACGAATAGCATACCGTAGCCCATACCGGCTTCCGCCAACGGGAAGGCCGAGGTAATGGTGTTGATACCCAGGCCGCGCAGCAGCACATAGATGGCCAGGATGATTACCAGCGTTCCCGCAATTTCCTTGACAGGCGGCGTGTTTTTGCCGTTTTGCACCGTGTAACCAAGCCCCTCAATGACGGATTGAATTTCCGCGAGTGTGCTAACCTGCGGATTCCATGTTACGGCTGCGCTGCCCGTGTTGTAATTGACAACAGCATCCGCCACGCCGGCGGTGCTTTTCAGTTTTTGTTCGATACGGTTCCGGCAGTTTATGCAGGTCATACCGCCTATACGTAATTCTGTTTGGGTTGTCATTGCCTTTCCCCTTTGACCGCCTATGGCGGCATTGCTCTTATTGATACCCTGAATGTAGCCGTTAATTGTGTCAAAATTATGTCTGCTTGAAAAATGCGCCGGCCCAGCGCCTTGCCCCGCGCCCCCCAAAAGCGCCATACTGTAGCAATGGCAAACGATACGCGGATAATTCGCGGCGTTTGGTATGGTGGAATCAGACAACAGAGGAATGACTATGTACGAAGTTCATACTGAAATAACCCTGAAAAATGGGAGCGATGTTATGGAAGTGAATCTAGGACATCGCAAAGAAACGGAAATC
>JAIRPM010000004.1 GCA_031257075.1 Spirochaetaceae bacterium | reverse complement strand
GCAGACTTCCACCGAGTCCGGCTGCATAAGCGCCGCCGCGTCCTCAATCCATTTCTTTAGTTGAGCGTGTTTCAATTCACTTGTTTGCATAAGTTTCTCCTATTAAACGCGCGGCGTCTTGCGCCGCTGTCTTTGCAATTTTGCCTTAACTATAGCGTATCGGCAAAGGCGCTGTCTAGGGATGGGGTGACCTCTGTTTTCATCTTTGGGCGCTCTCCTTTATAGAGAGCGGGATATTCTCCAACAAAGTTAGCAGCAGCGCTGTTTTTGTTCATCTTCTTTTTTACGCAGCACATCAATCATACTGAATACAACATCCTGATTATTCCTTGATAAATCGTTGAACAGCGCGACAAGCCGTGTTGTCCGCATAAACGACAAGGGCTTGTTGACAATTTTAAACGAGATGGCTTGACAAAATATAGTTGCTTGACCGCTGCGTTTGTTTTTGGTATATTGTAGATAGACAGCATAATGTGCAGAGGGGGTGTACCGGTTTCGACTGGTGCGGCTCAATTTGCAGGCAGCAGGTGGAGCGGGTACGGCTCCTAACATTTGTGCCAAAACTTATAATTGCCAAAAATAACAGCAATTACGGTTACGAATACGCTTTAGCGGCGTAACCGCGTGGAACCGCTCCGCGGCCTTGAGGAGCGGCTTCCGCGACGCAACCAAGGCTGGCTGTTTGCTGGTTTTCGTACAGCAGACAGCAAGATTTTACGAAACAAGGAATGGCCGCATGCCGCGAAGCAAAGCCATTCACCAAAACCAGATGCGCGGCTAAACTTGTAGATGCTTGCCGGTTGCGTACTAGGACGCGAGTTCGACTCTCGCCACCTCCATTTTTGGAAATAATGCGGAAAATGATGAAACGTTTTTTATGGCCGCCGGTCTTTTTGCTCATTCTAGGTTCGTGTTCTATCGGTATGCCGGGGTCTATCAGTATAGAAAGCCAGCCGGGTATATACCTGCCGCTCGGTCATCTTTTTGATTCGGAGAACGGCAACAAACTGCTGAACAAATTTTTTGATATTGCGTCTATCGAGCAGCAAATGGGCGGCCCCGAGCCTTCTGGGGGCGGTTTGCCGCCTACAAGCGAATCTGCCCATACATGGAATTATGTGTATAACCAGATTGTCGTTGACACTGCCGTAACGATCAGCAGCATCCCGGATACGGCAGGCGCGGCGCAGACCTATTTAAGCCTCTACCCCATTGTTGATATTCCGGTTCCTGGCCCAGGCGCTGTTACAATGCCTGAGGTCAGTTTTCAATCTCCCAGTTTTGAAACGATGCTGCAAACCTTTTCCGGTATTCAGTTCAAATATATTTACTGTTATATGCTCGTAAGCGGCATAACCAACACCGTTAGCTCGCCCGCAAACATAGCAATTGGAACACCGGCTTCCGGCAGCGGACTCGCGGACGTTTATTTACCCAGCAGTGATTTGGTAAAAGAGTCGTTTAACCGCGATGGCAGCACCCAACTCTATAACAGGGCTATTACCGGTGCCAGCACCAATGGATTCTCGCTTGCCGACCTCTTTAAGGATGAAGCAGGCAAACAATCACCGCTGCGTATTATTATTAATAATGCGATAGCCGTAGGTGCCGCCGAGCCTATAGCGGTAAAAATGCTCTTTGTTGTCCCTTTGATTTTTGAAGTGCGGCAATTAGTGAATAACAATGATCAATATGTTATCATTGACTCAAAAAAATATGTTGAAATGAATATAGGAGAACTTGACGGTCTTGAAGGTATAGACATTTCGACTTTTGGCAGCAATGTAACAAGCACTCGTTTTTACATAGAAAATCTAAAAAATAATGTATTTTCAGGGTTGTATCTTGGTTTTTCTCCATCAGGCGGAAATTGGCTGCCTGACATTATTGATTTAACAGAAGGCTCAAAACAAACTTTTGTTGATATTTCGGGAATAACGCAGGTGCCGAAGATAGCGCTGCTGACACCTGCCCTCCCGCCGATTGATGTGGGAACCGTAATAATACCGCCCGTACAGCGCGACAGCAACGGAAATATTACTAATCGGTTTGATTTTATGATTTCGCTTGAAGCGCAAACATCTATCAACACAACATTCAACTTGCCGTAGATCTTCTGTTTAGTGTTATATTTGTCCGCAAAGCAGCCGGCTCTGCGGACAAATACAGTCAATGATGCCGTGCAGGCTATTGGTCGGTATACCTTATGGGGCTGTTAGGGCCGCCTGGAGTGCCGTCTTTTGCGATATACCAGTCATTGGCGGTGTTGGTATCAGGGCGGGATTCATCGCGGCAGAGCGTCCGTACTGCAGTCGCAAAACCGTTTCGCGCCGCGTCATTTGCCGGGAGGTTTTTTGCCGCCTCACCGTTTTTTGAAAGCCAAGCCCCTTGCTGCGCAAACAGTTCCGCCGTTTGCCCGATAACTTTGTAATTATCCCATTCTGCCGGTTTTTTTGTATCATAAAAAATTACCGCATCAAGGATGATGTCATTTTGGTCAACAAGGTAGAGGGCATCCGTTTTGTGTATAACTTCTGAATTAACATGACTCCACAAATCACGGGCGCCTGAAACAGCGTTTATACCGCCCGACAGGTCAAAGGTTTCCCGGCCGCCCAATTCATCGACCGCCGTGTCATTAGGCTCAGGGTACGTGCGTAAATGCAGCGTAATGTATTCTCCGGTATCAACTTCTACCGATGGGAATTCGTACACCAGCGCTCCGCTGGCGGCGCGGGCGATAAAAAGCCGCAGAGCGCCTAGATTTCCGGCAGTAAAGGTTTTTAGTTCTATAAATTCGCCTTTTTTCTTGACGCCGCTGCCGCCGTATTCCGTACGTACTTCATTGATGAGAATACCGGGCATCCGCCTATTGAGCGTTCTGAAGGGCAGCAGCAGGTTCAGCGTATTGCCATGCTCGTCGGCGACAAGCATATCGGTAATAATCTGCTCTCCGGTCCTGTGCTCGTTTGAAAAAAGCAAACTTACCGTTTCGCCTTCCGTCCAGCCGGCAATTTCAATTGGCGGCTCTAATTTCGCATCCATCACTCTAACCGGAGTAGAAAACGTAAAATCAATCTGGTTTTCCGAAACCACTCTGTACGAAACGAATGACGGCGCACTGGCACTTATGGTAAAAATCTTGTTAATATCCGCATCATCGTCGCAAGAAAAGAAAAGCGGAAGGCATACAAGAAATCCCCAAAGTGTACATGATTTTTTCATTGTGTCTCCTTGAAGAGCAGGCAAATAGTTTCGCTGCCCTTCTAAGTACATAACGCTATAACCGTGTAGGCTGCATGGAGACCATGGGGAAAATGGATGTGCCGGAAACCGCTATTTTTTTATGGCGCGGGCATGAGGGTGTGCTTGCCGGTACACTTCTTTGAGGCGTTCTATAGTAGTGTGCGTATAACGGGCGGTCGTTGATATGTTTGCATGACCGAGCAATTCCTGCACAATTCTTATGTCGCAGCCCCGGTTGAGCAGGTGAGTAGCAAAGGTATGCCGCAGCGCATGGGGATGAATATGTTTATGCAGCGCGGACAAATCCGAATAGCGGCCTAATATCCAGTATGCGCCCACTGAGGTAAGCGCCCCTCCTCTTTGATTCAAAAAGAGACATTCCACTGCCGTGCCTTTTTCTTTCAGCAGCGCTTGGCGTTCAGGCAGGTATTCCAGCAGCGCCGCTTTTGCCGTGTCCGAAAAAAACACTTCCCGTTCCTTGTTGCCTTTGCCGATAATGCGCGCTCCGTCCAGCGCGCCATTAAGGGTGGCGTTGTTCAATGAAAGCGCTTCGGATATGCGCATCCCGCTCGAATAGAGAATCAGGATCAGCGCCCTATCGCGTGTTTCCCAGAGGGCAAATTCTTCTTTTCCGGGCATCTTTACAAAATCCGCCATTTCGTCTTCCCACAAAAACACAGGCAGATTTTTGGGCGCTTTCAGGTTTTTTATTAGGGCGCATGGATTGCCGGCACGGCAGCCGGAGCGTACCAGCCATGCAAAAAAACCGCGTAAGGTTGACAGGGCGCGGTTTGTGCTTAGCGCGGATTTTGACGCGAAACTCAAATGCGCGATAAAACCTTCAATATCAGCGTTTTCGGCATCTTCCGCTTCGAGCGCATAAGCGGCGCAAAACCGGGAAAATTCTTCAAGATCTGCGCGGTAAGATTGCAAAGTTTTGGGAGAAAGAATACGCGCTGTTTGTAAAAAACGAAGGTATTGTTCGGGCTTTTCGTTCATAGTACAATTTCGGCACTTTTACGAAAAACATACCAAACATCCGCCCCCGCCGGCGTTTATGCCGTTTCGCCCAGCGCTCTTGCGGGGGTGTTAGATTCGAGCAGTACGTACAATTCTTTTGTGGGGATGGGTTTAAGGGATTTGATGTAAAGGATGGGCGGCGCTTCGTCCGGGAAAAATTCGTTGTAGACGCGCCAGGGGAGCGCTTGTTCTTGCGAGGGTTTTATGAATTGAGGAGGTTTATATTCCGGGATGATAAGTTTTTCTTCTTCCAATTTGATAATAAAATTTGCTATTTGAAGCAGGCATTTTTTTATTGATACACATATTTTGTTAAATTCCTCACGCGGAAAACCATGCGAAGGCAGCGCCGCCTTATTGTAAAAAAGCCTGAGCGTATTGGATGACGGCGTAATCAGCGTAAAGCGTTTTGTTTTGTCGAGCGCGCCGTCAAAGGCGGCAAAATAGTCACGCAGCCTGGACGATACAGGCGCGCCTTTATGCAGCGCTGTTACTGCGTAGAGAATATCGTATTCAAATGATGATAGGCAGGGGAACATGGGAATTTATTTTGTGTCAGAGTATCGTTATATAAACATTTTATGCCGTTTTTCTGAAAAATATATTTTTTTTATTATACATGCCGGCAGCAGCCTTGAAGCAAACCGCAGAAGGGGAAAAATCAGCAGCGGCGAAAAACCATGCAGTTTAGTTAAATAACGCCAGTATATTTTGAATTCATTAAATGCTTTGCCGTAATTCCGCCTTAGAAATGTTTTACCGGTAATGCGGTATTTTATCAGCGGCTCATTGATATTTTCAATCGAATATCCGTCAGCAAGCAGCCTGAACCACAAATCAATGTCTTCGTTTGCCGACACGCCGGTATTGTATTGATATTTTTTTAATACAGCAGTTTTAATCACCGCCGCCGGATGAGCGAGCGGCGTTCCTTTGTAAAGGCATTTTGAATTGCCGCAGGCAAATAACGGATATTTCCTTTCTCCGATATATATCATTGTATATCCTCATAAAATTCAAGAATATTTCCGCCAAGTATAACCGTGTCTTTATGCGCGGCAAAATATGCCAACTGTTTTTCAAACCTGTCCGGCAGGCATATATCATCGCTGTCCATCCGCGCCGTCAGTTCGCGGGAACAGAATTGAATCCCATAGTTGAGCGCGTACGCAAGCCCCTTGTTTTCTTCATAGCCGACTATTACAAGCGGCAGTTTGGGCTGCCATTCGGCAAGGCAGCGTTCCAGTTCCGGCGTAAGCCCGCCGTCTTTTACAATGACAATTTCATCCGCCGGTAAGGTCTGCGCCGCGAGACTTTGCAGACATTCGTTCAGATGGGCGGCAGTTTCCTTGTAATAAACGGACATAAGGACAGACAAGCCCGGTTTTTCCGCTCCCATTACGCCGCCTCCCGCGCAAAGAAAGCGGCATAATGCCGGTCAGCATATTTTAACCCTCGGTATCTAACGGGGGGGGGGGGGGGGTAGGTGTGTAGTGATACTTTGACTTATTTTTTCATATTTCCAGAACAATTTAATAATCTGGTTGGTAACCAAATAAAAGCAGGCAAGGAATATATTTTTATGTTCAATATTAATCATCATATCGAAAAACGGTTTAATCTTTTTCAGTTTATTGCTTGAAAGGCTTTGCCGGCGTATACGGTATTTTGTAAGACATTCAGAATACCCCATCCCGTTTTTGGCGTGCCGCAAGACCCGCAGAAAAAGCGCGTAATCATCACAATTTGCAATAACCGGCCCGAAAATCTTATTGTTTACATCCTGTTTGTACATTACGGTTGAACAGCCGGTCCAGCAATGAAAGAGCATTTTTTTGTAATTTAATTTTTTTATGACTTTAGCCTTAATCAATTACAGCGCCTGTTTCGTCAATATGTTCGTATTCGGTAAAACTGAAATCACAGTCATTTTCCCGCATAAAGCGCAGTTGTTTTTCCAGTTTTTGCGGCAGCCACAAATCATCACTGTCAAGAAAAGCGATATATTCACCACGTGAAATTTCTATAGCCTTGTTCCGGCAGGCGGCGGCACCGCCGTTCTGTTCCATACGGTATGCTTTAACGCGCCCGTCTTTCGCGGCATATTGCAGCGCGGCTTCGTAACTGCCGTCTGTGGAACAATCGTCAACAATAATCATTTCCCAGTTTTGATACGTTTGAGACAGGACGCTTTCTATTGTCTGTGAAAGAAAGTTCACCGAGTTGTAGCAGGG
>JAIRPM010000188.1 GCA_031257075.1 Spirochaetaceae bacterium | reverse complement strand
CGGTCCGGGTATTACGCTTCCGTTTTTCTTCCACGGTCCTTCCAGTTGTGGGTGGCCCCCCCCCCCCCGTGCTGCTCTCACCACAGCCCGCCAGAATCAGCCCAAGCGCGCATACAACCAGCGTCAATGCCGCGGTAAAACCATAAGCCCCGCGCCCGCAGGCGGCGGCTTCCGTACTATTGAAGAATTTTATTTTCATAGTAAAACCTCCTGGACGCGGGAGAATTTGCCCGTAAAACGGATAGCCGCGCCCTGTTTCAATATAGTATGACTAATTATAGTTCCATAGTATGCAATTTGTCAAGAGGGCGGCGGCCTGCCCTAACGCTGCTGGTGGAATTGCAGTCCGCGGTTGTTTATACGCAGCCAGTCGGCAAGGCGCGGCCGCAAATCACGAACATCGGCCTCGCCGGTGTTTTTCACGCGCTCACGTATATAAGGAACAACAATGCGTTCTTTGATTTCCGGCCAGTTCGCGGGAAGCGGGTTGGGCGCCAAAAGATAGTCTTCCGGGGGGATGTGCGAAAGAAATGCCGGATAGGCCTGCGGAAAGACAGATTCAGTAACGGAACGCACCGCGGAAAAGCCGCCGCAAATGCCAAACGATGTTTCGTTAATATATACGCCCTTGCCCTTCGTTAACAAATCTTTTTGAGTGCCTTCAGCATAGAGCCATCGCAGAAAAGCCGCCGCCGCGCCTTTTGCCGCGCATCTTTTTGTTATGCCGAGCATCACTATGTCCTCCAAAACAGGGATTTTTTTACTGCCGCCCGATGCATCCCACAGCCACCGGTAATCAAGCCTGTTGAGTTCTTCGGCAGGAAGCGCAAAAAATGAATTTGATTTCATATAAGTAAAAAGAATGCGCTCCCGGTCAACAAGCCGTTCAACCGGCTCATAAGAATACTTAAATATGAAATCATCTTCCGCGGCGGCGCCTCCGTTTTCTTTGTTAAGCCATGTTCTAAATTCGCCAATGACAGATTCGAGCGCGGTTTCATCCCAAGCAAACGGCGCTTCTTCCCTGAACGCCGCTCCTGACAATTCGGCAGCCGCGTACAGAAAATCACCGTTCCAGTTCCATGTCGGCGAAAAACCCATGCGCGTATACGCGCCTTTTACATTCCGGTTAAACGCGGTGCCGCGTTTCCGTATTTCATCGAGCGTGATAAAAATTTGGCTTTCTTCCCCGCTTTCGGATTCGGCGCGCGAATTATGCGTCAATGATACAAGAGCGCCTAAATTAAACGACAGCGGAAGCAAAATCTGCTCCCTGCCGTTTTGTCCAAAATTTAAAAGCGGCGCATAAAACATTTTTTTTGTTATGTTCTTTTTGTCAAAAACAAAATCTGTTTTCTGCCAAAATGATGCTAAAGCGGCTGTTTTGAGCCATTTTCCCGCCGCTATATCAACGCGGTTTTTTTTGTCCCGCGAGGCAAAAATAAGTTCCTGCGCAAGGCCGCGTATTTCACGCGCTTCGATTTTATAGGTATTCTGCGCCGTATTAAACAATTGAACATACAGTACAAATTCAGGTATATCAGTCCACAAAACAAGCGTCCGTTTTTCACAGCCTGTACATAAAAAAAGGCACAACATACAAGCCATTCCCGCACGCGCTAATGTTTTTTTGTAATTTATTTTTGTACACATATTTTTTTTCGCGCATAGTCCGTTATCTGCATGGCTATTTCTTCCGCATTATATTTTCCAGCATCAATAATTATATCAACAAATTGATAATTATCATTGTCAATATTATATATCCGCAAATAACGTTCATGGTCTTCCGCGTCACGGCGCTCGGTAAATAGTTTTATGGATTCAAATGAACCGCCTTCACGCTGCAAAATCCGGGTTACGCGGGTCGCGGTATCCGCAAAAAGGTATACTTTTACATCGGCTTCTTCCAAAAGCCAAATAGCCAGCCTTGAACCAAGCACGCAATCACCGGCTATCTGCGCCATTTCAATCTGCAATTTATCAGTTTCTCTATCCCAGTAATCATCATGCCGCGCCGCTTCCAAAACCTGTGAAAGTGTCATGCCTTTTTCTTCGGCAAGATTTCTAAATGTAAAATTAATATAGTCAATATTAAGGTTCTGCGCGACTAGTTTTGTAACAGTTGTATTTCCGCATCCGCTCTTTCCCGAAATAGCAATTTTCATATATCACTCCACATTTCGCAGTTGTTCACGAATGTTTTCCAGCGCTTCCTTGCAGTCAACAACGGCGCGGCTTACCTCCAAAAGCGGCGATTTTGAACCGATAGTGTTTACTTCGCGGTTTATTTCCTGACAAATAAATTCCAATTTTTTTGAAGGCGCCTGTTCTTCTTTTATTACGGCGGAAAACATATTCAGATGCCCCTTCAGCCGGGATAATTCTTCGGCTATAGTACACTTCATTAAAAGGGCGGCGGTCTCGGTCAATACGCGCTGTTCATCAATACGGTCTTTTAATAGTTCCTCAAAACGCGCTTTGATATTACTTTTGATCGTATTTTCAATAGTATCCGAAAAACGTTCTATAAGCGCGATGCGTGTATTCAAAACCAATACATATTCGGCAATAGCAGCGGCGGTCTCTGCGCCTTCATGCGCGCGCGCGGCATCAAACTGTTTCAGGCAGTCCAAAAGAAGCGGCATGATAAAATCCTGGAACATCTCGGAAGGAGCGGGCGGGCGTTCTGTTTCCAATATGCCTTCCAGCCCCAAAAACGCCGCTATAGGGAGTTTGTTCTCCGGCTGTAACATTGTTTCTCCCGCTTCGTATGCCGACTGCATCTGCCGGCGCAGCGTTTCAGCCGCTTTTAAGTACGCGCCGGCCGCCGCCTCTGATATGCACACCGGCATATTATTTTGTTTTTCTTTTATTCTAATAGTAATATCAACTTTTCCGCGCAGGCAGAATTGAAGCACGGCTTTTCGTATATTGTTTTCGATACATGAATACTGCGCCGGCATATATACGGCAATATCCAGGAAACGGCTGTTGTAGCCTTTTATTTCAAGTGATGCGGAAAACACATTATTCTCGGATTCGCCGACGGCATAGCCTGTCATACTTTTCATATATGCCTCTGTTTTGCGCTATAGAGCGCTCTGCCTAATTTCCAGTTATCTCCCGCCCCAACCGTTACAAAAACATCGCCGTCTTTGAGAACAGGGAGAATTTCAGAAGCAGCATTTTCATGTTCATCAATATAATACACACACGAATGATGTTTTTTTGTTTCTTCAAAAAGGGTTTTCCCGCTGATAGTCCCATTGTATTGTTCCCGTGCCGATGGATATATTTTGTGTAAATACAAAATATCCGCCGCGTCAAAGCATGCCGCAAATTCCGAAAGAAGCGCCGCCGTCCGTGTATAGGTATGCGGCATAAAACTAACAATTATCCTGTGCCCGGAATAAAATTCTTTTAAGCCCTCAAGCGTTGTTTTTATTGCCGTAGGATGATGGCCGTAATCATCAATAAACAAAACACCGCCCGCCTGCCCCACAATTTCACAGCGGCGTTTGCCGCCGCGAAAGCCCGCAAAAGCGCGGCAAATCGCGTCAACGGCGGATTCCGGCAGCGCGCGCTCTTTTTTATAATGCCTGAACAATTCCGAAGACAATGCCGCCGCCGCCGCCGCATTGAGTACATTATGCCGGCCGGGAATGTAAAGGGTTAAGGGTTTTTTGCCAAAACCGGCAAGCGTCCATTCTGTTTTACCGGCTGCGGTTACGCAGGAATCAATTTTATAATCACCGTTTGCCTTAAAACCATAGGGGACGGTTGTTATGCTTTTGTTTTGTATCATTGATACCGCTTCGACCGCGCCCTTGTCATCGGCGCAATAAATCAGGATGCCGTCAGGGGGGAGTTTGTGTATGTATTGGATAAACATATCACGGATAGATTCGTATGTCGGGAAAAAATCCTGATGGTCATGTTCAATATTGGTAAGTACAATGATACGGGGTTGAAAACTCAAAAAATGCCCCCGGTATTCGCAGGTTTCAGCGACAAAATAATTGTTTCCTAGATTGATACATGAACGCGCGCCGCCGTCTGCCCGCGCAAAATTTTCAGAGGCGCTTCCGGCCAGCACCTGTGCCGGCATAGAAAGCCCGCGCAGCAAAGCGCCTGTCATTATAGCCGTTGTAGTCTTGCCGTTTACGCCGCATATTCCGCATGAGTAAAATAATTTTGAATATTCGCCAAGAGCATCGGTGTATTTCATAATTTTTAATCCCATGCGCTTGGCATAGGCAAGTTCAGGATTTGTTTCAGTATTATATGCGGCAGAATGTATTATTATATCCGCGTCTAACGGAACATGCGCCGCGTCAAATGATTCATAAAATGGTATATGAAGTTGGGATAAAATATCATTAGTGTAAAAACGCTCGCCGGTATCGGAGCCGGACACACTGACCCCCTGCCCATGCAGCAATTCAGCCAGCGCGCACATTCCGGTTCCTTTTATTCCTACTCCGTAAACTTTTTTTGCAAACATACACTGTTTCCCATTTTCCGCTATATGAAGTACATATATGATTCATCCGCTCCGGCTGTACCGGTTATGCTTGCTATCGTTTCTTTGTCGATAGATGCCGCAATGGCGCAGTTCAACGGCTCAAGCACCGTACGGCGCACACAGGCATGAAATTTATTTTCATGTGCGCCTTCAGCCAGCGGGTCAACAACAAGCATATCGCCTTCCAGCGCGCGAAGCGCGTCTCCTATATGAATTTCTTCCGGCCTTTTTGCCAGCGCATAGCCGCCGGAAGCGCCCTTTACGCTGCGGATAAGCCCGGCACGGCGCAGGGTTATCGCTACATGCTCAAGATAGCGCACCGAAATATTCTGCCGCCTTGCAATATTTTTGAGTGTTGTATGCGCTTTGCCGCTGTACCGGGCAAGGTCGAGCAGTAATTTAATGCCATAGCGTCCCATCGTTGATATTTTCATATTATATATCCCGGATTTTCATGCGCATTATAATCATCGGCTAAATCCCGCAGGCTTATTGAATCAAGGCAGTCGTTTATCGCTTTGTACACTGTTTTCCATGTACGGCGGCTTAAACATTTTTTTTCGGAAGGGCAGGTATCAGAATCAACGCATAGCGCCGGTTTTAATGAACCTTCGCAGGCGCGGAGTATGTCGCCAATCCGTATCTTTTCTGAGGGTTTTGCAAGCGCATAGCCGCCGTTTCTGCCGCGCAAACCTTCTATTACGCCAAGCGCCCTCAATTGTATAAAAAGTTGTTCTATATAACCTTCGCTTGTATCCGCCACGGCGGCAATTTCTTTCGTTGTAGTATAAACATCTTTTGGCAGCGTTGCCATAAAAACGAGCGCCGCAAGTGAATATCTTCCTTTTGTTGATATACGCATGTTTATCTCCGGTTATGCCATTGCCTGTTCCAAATCGGCGATAATATCATCAGCGTTTTCTATGCCCGCCGAAAAGCGCAGCAGCCGCGTGGTAACGCCCGCCCTCAGGCGCATTTCTTCCGGTATTGATGTATGCGTCTGCTCCCATGGGTAGGTTATAAGGCTTTCAACGCCCCCTAAACTCTCCGCAAAAAGCACCAGTTTTACCCGTTCCAGAATAGAACGGATAAAAGCGGTTTCTTTTACATAAAATGATACCATGCCGCTGTCGCCCCGCGTCTGCTTCCGCGACAATTCATACTGGGGATGGTCTGAAAATCCCGTATAAAAAACTTTTTCCACTTTTGGATGCTGCCTCAGCCAGTGCGCAGCAGCGCGGGCATTCGCTTCATGTTTTTCCATACGCACACTAAGCGTCTTTATGCCGCGTAACGTAAGCCAACTGTCAAAAGGGCTTAACACAGCGCCCTCAGACATCTGCGCATCGCGTAATTCCTGTTCGTATTCATCATGTGAATGTACTAAAAAACCGCTCAATGTATCATTGTGGCCTTCTAGATACTTTGTACCGCTGTGTACAACAATATCACTGCCAAGCGCAAGCGGATTTTGAAAGCAGGGCGTACTAAAAGTATTATCTGTTATAAGTATGCCGCCCTTGCTGTGAATAAAATCGGCGCAGCGTTGTATATCCGTTACTTTCATCATAGGGTTTGACGGGGTTTCAATAAACAGCGCTTTTGTTTTTGTTGTATATGCGGATTCAATACATGAAAAATCAGAAGTATCAATATATGAAAACGAAAAACCATACATTTCATAGTAGCGCGTAAAAAGCCGGTACGTGCCGCCGTATAAATCTTCGCTTACGATGATATGGCTGCCCGGCTTAAAAATTTTTACAAGCGCGGAAATCGCGCCCATACCGGACGCAAAGGCAAGCCCATAACGACCGCCTTCCAGCAGGGCAAGGGTGTTTTCCACCGCTGTACGCGTAGGGTTCGCGCATCGTGAATAATCAAAACCCGTAGACTGCCCCTGCCCCGGATGCCTGAATGTAGCGCTCTGAAAAATAGGAACGCTGACCGCGCCCGTACGCGGTTCAAAATAGTCCGCCCCCCGCGCGGTCAGTGTGTCTTTTGCTAATTTTTGCATATACCGTTCCTGCAATTTGCTTTGTAGAAGATTCTTTCCAAAATGATAGCAGGCAAGCGGGATTTTTGCTAGAGAGCGCGTCTGAAGCGTTTAATTTCTATAATTTGCCTGCTCACAGGATTTATGCGGACGGCTATGCCTTGTATGACAGGATTGCCGGAAGCGCATTCCATGCGTGTTTGGATGTGGGAAACGAAGCGGGTTAGACACGGTTCTACCTTCATACCGATAACCCCGCCGTCCGCGCCTGTCATACCAATATCACTTATATACGCGGTTCCACACGGCAAAACTTTTTCATCCGCCGTTTGGACATGGGTATGGGTTCCGGCAACTAGGGCGGCGCGCCCATCCACATAAAAACCGAACGCTTCCTTTTCTTCCGTAGATTCCGCATGAAAATCAACAATAACAAAAGGTCTATTCTCCGTGTCTGAATAGCACCCGGAGAGGCCGGCGTACACAGAATCAAAACATTTGAAAGGGCAGTCTATCGCGTTCATAAATTTACGGCCTTGGAGGTTGATAACAGCAAAAGGAATTCCTTTTTTTTCGATAGACACCCAGCCGCGCCCGGCTGCCGGAGCGGGATAATTTGCCGGACGCAGAAGGTGTCCGGCGGCATCCAGACAGTCCCAAAAATCGCGTTTCTCCCAGATATGGTTGCCGCTCGTAATTACATCGGCTCCGGCGTTAAAAAGCACATCCACAAGCGCCGCATTCAACCCATAACCGGCAGCGGCATTTTCACCATTGACTACGGTTAAATCGGCACCGTACTGAGCGGCAAGCGCCGGCAGCATCGTTATTGCCGCCGTTATGCCTTCTTCACCCACAACATCGCCAATCATTAGAACTGTCGCACATTTCATCGTTTCCGCGCCTATTTCCCTATATCTGGAATTATACTAAAAAGTTGCAGCGTATATTCTCCAAGCCTTGTAAACATCCAGCCGCTCAGAAAAGCAAGCACAAAAAGTATGGCAAACACCTTGGGCACAAAAGTAAGCGTCTGTTCCTGAATGGAGGTAGTGGCCTGCAAGATAGCGACTACAAGCCCCACAACAAGCGCTGTTATCAGCATGGGTGCCGCCAGCATCAGCACCTGAAAAATTCCGCCGCGCAGGAGAGTAACCATATCCCCAATGGTATTTAAATTTTGCATACATCAAGTGTATACGATTCTGCCATAGGGGACAATGGCAGTTTTCGGGTAATGCTATTCCTTCAATTCCGGCCCGTCTAGAATCCGTGGGTTAGATGTCTCGTCTCCCCGTTTTGAATTCCGTTTGGCGGGGGCAGGCGCGGCTCGTTCTTCGGCGGCAGCCGTGAGATTAAGCCCGAACAACTTGACGCCTTCGTCCGGGAACTGCGCCTTTACCTTGTCCACGGCGGTTTTGACGCGCCGCGCTTCGTCTTCTTCGCACCAGATAACGAACACAAAGTTTTCCTCAGGCCAAATCGCGTCTCCCATGCGGGGGCCCGATGTCCCAATGCCGTGTACGTTGGGTATCTTCGTGTAATACTTTCCGGCATCCTGCGCCTTGAGCGCGTCCAGTAAATTCTCCTCTACGGAGTTATTGGCGATAATTTCTAATCTGTACATAATTTTAAGGTTCCTTATATTTATTTAGGGGGTAGGGGGCAGGGTTCAGGGGATAGGGTTTGGGGTTACGGCGATATAACAGTTTAAATTTAGAATTCTAAATTCATTCTGTTATATCGAACTGAACCAACTGTCCCCTATCCCCTATCCCCTACTCCCTACCCTATCCTCACTCCCTGTCTCCCCCAAACTTCGTTACGGCCGCCGTTACAAGACTTGTAAACAAGCCGTCTTTTGCCGCCTGTTTTTTTGACAGGCCGGCGGCTATGCGTTCGCGGCGGGCGGCGGCTTTTGCCTCGCGCTGGTCGGAACGCCTGTTGATGATGACGTATATCGTGGGCATCAAAAACAGCGTCATTATTGTGCCAAAGGTAAGCCCGCCAAGTACGGTCTTGCCGATTGGCCCTACCATCTCGCTGCCTTCGCCGGGGGTAAACGCCATCGGCACCAAGCCCAGCACCGTGGTGAGGGTCGTCATCAGTATCGGGCGCAGGCGGTTTCCGGCGGCTTCCACGCAGGCTTCGTTCAAACTGTAGCCGCGTTTGCGGAGCAGATTCGTGTAGTCAACAAGCACGATACCGTTGTTTACGATAACGCCGAGCAGCACCAGAAGCCCCACGGCCGTAAGTATGTTGAACATATCTCCGGTAATAAAGTAAATGGCGACAATGCCGACAAACGAAAGCGGTATCGTAAAGACAATGATAAACGGGTCGCGGAAACTTTCAAAAAGGCTTGCCATAACGCCGAATACGAGGAAGAGCGCCACAAGCACTATCAGTACAAAGCGCGTCATCAGTTTAACAAGTTCCGAGTTGTCGCCCGCGTACTCGATGAGCAAGTCTTCTTCCTGCGGAATTTCCGATTGAATGAGGGCTCGCATCTTTTCTTCCAGCACGTTCAGTTTTGTCCCCCCTTTGACGCCGGACGTAACGTGGATAACGCGGCTCTGGTTTTCGCGGCTTATCGTCATAGGTCCGGTACCCGGGTTGAAGTGAGCGAAGTTTGAAAGCGGGATGCGGCTCTGCGTTACCGGGCTTGTTACAAAGATGCGGTCGAGAGCGGGAAGGCTGTTCCTGTCCGCTTCCGCCAGTATCAGCACGACATCGTAGTCGTTACTGCCGGTGTGGTAGCGGGTCGCGGTAAGCCCGTCAACGGCGGCTTTGAGTTCATTGCCCACCGTGTAGGCTGTCAACCCCAGCGCGTACATACGCTCGCGGTCGAGCAGGATTTCGTACTGCGGAAGCCCGTCCTGCAAGTCAACCTGCGGGTCGATGACTTCTTCCAGACGCTCCTTTAACAACGCCGCTATCTTGTCCGCTATCTCTTTGCCTCTTTTGAGGTCGTCGGTACGGAGGACTATGTCTACAGGGTTGCTGCTCCCGCCCATCATCCCGCCGCCCGAAAATTTGAAACTTACGCCGGGGAAGTCGTTAAAATGCCGGCGCATCTTCGTTTTAATCTCTTCGGCATGGTCAATGCGCTGGGCAAATTTAGGCAGGTTGATACGGAGGCTCCCCGAATGGCTTTGCGCCGACCGCATAAAGCCGCCGCCGCCGGCATTCCGCACAAGCGTTTCGTAGCCCCGCACTTCGCGTTCCACAATGTCCTGCAACTGTGCGAGCACCTGCGAGGTTTCTTCCAGCGGTGTGCCGAGCGGCATCGTTATGCTGATTTGTACATTGTCGTCATCGCTTTCCGGCATAAAGTGCCAGCCTATCCTCGGCACAAGGAATATAGAGCCCGCAAAGAGCGCGATAAGCAAGAGGATAAAAAGCTTTTTGTGGCGGAGCACGCGCCGGACACCGTTCCGGTAGACATTATCAAGCCATGTAAAAAAGCCTTCAAAGCCGCGGTCGAGCGCCGCAAGCGGACCGCGCAGCGCTTTTTGTTTGCGGGTTACGAGCGGGAAGTAATGGCTTGCCAGTACCGGCACGAGGAATGTGGCGGTAAGGAGCGAAATTCCCAGCGATATAACGACGGTAAACGCAAGTCCGGCAAACATTTCGCCCGGCATCTTTAACAGGCTCTTGAACATTACCAGCGGCGCGAACACGCATATTGTTGTAAGCGTAGACGCGAAGATGGCGGTAATCATTTCTGATGTGCCGAGTATGGCGGCAGGCATCAACTTAGCGCCCTTTTCGCGGTAATGGTAAATGTTCTCCAAAATGACAATGGAGTTATCCACGAGCATACCTATGCCGAGTACAAGCCCCGCCAGCGTCATCATGTTGAGGGTAAGCCCGGCAAAGTACATAAGCATAAGGGTAACGATGATAGATACCGGTATGCTAATGCCGATTATCAGCGTGGGCTTTATCGAACGAAGGAAGAGGAACAGTATGAGGACGGCGAGCGCTGCGCCGGAAACGGCGGTGCTTGTTACCTGCGCGATGGACATTTCAATCTGGTCGGTGGTGTTAAACAATTCGCTTATGTGAACATCGCTTGGTATCTGCGCTTCGATTTTGGGAAGGCGGGCGCGGACATCTTTGGCAACCTGTACCGAATTCTTGCCGCTCTGCTTTTGCACGGTCATCTGCACGGCGCGTACGCCGTTGACAAAAACCGAACTCGTTTCGTCCTTGTAGCCTTCAAAAACATTGGCAATATCGCGCAATTTGACCGGCACCGGCTGCTGTACCTGCCCATTCACATAGCCGCCGCCTTTGTACGCCACTACCGTATTGCGGAT
>JAIRPM010000173.1 GCA_031257075.1 Spirochaetaceae bacterium | reverse complement strand
ATCCGCACATCAAGAGCTGTTTTTTCTTTGACAAGATTTTCCGCTTCGCGGTAAATAATATCGCAGTACGATTTTATCCAGACGGTCAGCTTTGACCCTTTGCCGGAAAGCCCCAGAATAATTTCGCCAATATCATTATCTATGCGCCGTGTTTCATTTTTTGCGGTAAAGAGCGCCGCAAGAATTCCCGCAAGATAATAAACCAAACCGGAATATGCCAGCAGTACGCAAAACTTGAATATTTTGAAGGCGTCCTCATCATGTCCTTTCATGTTTTGAAGCCGCGTTACCAGGGGCGCGTTATACTCAAACAACACCGTTTCGATAAGAAATTTAAACCGGTCATCTGTAAGCCCTTTTTTCAAAGAATCATCGGATAACATCGTATAAATACCATCTTCATTGTTATTGGTGATAATTGAATTTAACACTCCTCCGGTATGCACAAGGCGGTCAAGCGGGCTGATAAACATATCACGGGACGCGAAATGTATTGATGTTTGAAACAGGTGTTTTGTTTTTACCCAAATAGAGGCGTCTGTTGAGCCGCCGCCAATATCAACACAGAAGAACACTGTCTGCCGGGGCTTTTTGTGGTTAAAATAATAGGCCGCCGCGATACTTTCTGTTACAAGGTTATCCCTGTCATTGAAAGCTAAATCAAGGCCTGTCTCTTTTTTAAGCAGCGTTATTATGGCGCTTACACGCCCGCAAAAATCGTCCTTTGCGCCGGGACCAAATGCGGTAGGATAGGAAAAGAAAAAGGTAATGCCGCGCACACCTTTTTTCGCCGCATGATACACAATCTGCGTAAGCAGTTGATTTAAGTATTTTGCGGAATTTGATTTATTGCTTTCCCATTTGATATTGGTAAGCAAACGTTCTTTTCGGCCCTCCTGGGTATTCATAATTCTGAAATTTTCGTAGTTGTGCCAAAATATCCGTTCACCTTCGAAAATTGTGGCATCAGGTGAGCTTAACGATATGTCCATCATTTCCAGCGCTGTGGCAAAACCGTTTTGCTTAAAACACCGGCGGTCAAGAAAATAAATTTCATGCGATTTATCGCCTGAATCGCAGAGCGCTTTGCAGTCGTTATCGTATTCAAATGTGTCCGGCTCTTTGCTGCCCTCGCGCCATTCATACTCATTCATCAACTGAATGAATTCCGGCGCTCCGCCTGATGAGGTCGTATAAAACGCCGTTGTTGAAGTAGTGCCGAAATCAACGCCCACATTCCAGCGGACTGCGCCGGCGTTTACCGCCCTGGGTTCGGCAAGGAATACAAGCCCCCGCGGAATAGGAATAGTGTCAGTTTTTTCGTTCAATTTGAATGCCGCAGGCAGCGCGGTATACCTTCGGTAATGAAATTCATGCTGTACTGTTTGCAGTGTTGAAAGCCCGCGTTCCCCCGCAAGATGATTTGCGCCGTCCGCAAATACCGGCTTTATATCAAGTACCGGCAGGCCGCGATAATTCGGCTCTACACAAAAACAATTATAACGCCGCCATGTATTGATTCCGCTGATGTCGTTTATTTTCGCGTAGGGCCAGAGCGACCAAAACGGAATTAAATTTTTATCCATAATCCAGCAGATTCCGTTTGATTCCCTGCCGCCGGAAACATTGTCGTCTGAACTTTTTATGCGGTACTCTTTGCGGACGGTATGAGTTCCATGCGCGAGTTTAATTGCTAAACTAACGGTAAACTTTTCGGCATCAGAAGAAAAACTAACCATTTTGTTCAGCGCCTCAGGCGCGAACAAATCCAAAAGCGCATCGTTAATCGGCCAGATTATTTCGTATTCGGAATGGCTTGAACTGTTCGGCATAGAATGGAAAATCTGTGCGCCGTCCTTTTTTATTACCACCATGGAATCCAGGAGGAGTTCATCGGCATAGATAAGTTTTATGCCGTCATGTTCGGTATTTTTGTATGCGCCAATATCCACACCGGTTATCTTGTTGTAAAGAAGGTTTGGCGTTATCAAATGATGCGCCGCCTCCGCGCTTCCTGAACTTATGCCGCAGATATTGGTGCCTATAAGCGCGGTGCGAATTTTTGTGCTTTCCATGACAAACGGCAGCTCTTCGCTGCCGCCGGCCCTCGGCGAAAGAATAAGCTCTTCAAAAAGAGAGGCAACCGAATTAACGGTGTTTTTCTTTTCTGGCTCTATCGACAAAGCGGCGTTAGTTGTAACACTGCCAAGCGCGCTAAGATATTTCTCTGTTAAATCCTGTAAACTTTTTATTATGCCGCCTTTGTTTCGTGCCGCCTCGCGGGTAATTATCGCCTTTAATTCCGTAAGGAACAATTTAAGCGCGTATTTTGCGTCCCGGTTCATGCTTTGACCCTGGTCTTTGAAATAATTATCGGGAGATAAAAACTCACCTGCCTCGCCTACAATCGTCGGCGCGATTTTATTGAGGCGCGCTTTGGTAAGCGTATCAAGATTATATGCCGGGCATACAAGCGTATTGTGGGCAAGAAACGCTATTGTTACACCGTCCAGCGATAAACGGGCGGCTTTTATCCAATTGGGGTTATCAAAGACATGGCTGCCTGGTGTGAGCGTCCCGTTTACCACGCGCAAAAATTCGCCATCAAGTACAACGCCGCCTGCGGTGCTGCCGGATAATTCCAGCGCTTCCAGTTTTAGACCGGCATTTTCGTAGCGGTTAAGTTTTCGCAAAACCAAAAGCGCGATAATACCGGCCCATTCATTAAACGCCGTTTTATTTATCGAGGCAAACTTCGGCTCGGTAAGCGTAAGTTCATTGGTAATAAAAATTG
>JAIRPM010000158.1 GCA_031257075.1 Spirochaetaceae bacterium | reverse complement strand
TCTTCAAATGTAAGCGAGCCGCCCCACGAAACGGTATCCGTTTTGGGGATAAGCGCCCAGATTTTTTCAAGCGCGTCAGCGCGTTTGTCAAAGTAGTATGCGTCAAAATAACGCGCCTTTAACGCTTCCGCTACCAAAGGCCCCAACTTTGAGGCGCGTTTTTGTTTTTGTGCTTCCGGCATAGTATTTTCCTTTGTCTATAGGGCAATGGGATTAAATTGACTCTAATCAGCGTTGCCCTCTAAGGAAGCACGGATTTGTTCTTGATTGAATAAATCAATGCTTCCATAGAAATGGCTGCAAACTGAAGTTTCGCAACCGCTTTTGCATACTACCAGATACGCGCCGTTTGTAAAACCCTGTCAAGGGTCAAACTTCTGCGGTAATAGGAAAGTACCAATATAGGTGGGCGCGCTGTACAAGGGGACAAGGGTGGTATCATTTACGCCAACCGCGCAAATGTAGAGCGCCGCATAGGTATAGCGCGGCATTCCCCCCGTGATGTTTTTATCAACAACATCGCGGTTGATAGTGGATGTGGTATTTGCGCTCGCGTTAAGTTCGGGAGTGTTTATAAAACGCCCGTCAAAAGTGCCGTCATCGTAGAGCGGCCGGGGATTAAATCCGCCGGAACCGGTTGAGCGTTTCAGGGTTAATTCACCGCCGCCTGCTCTGAATATACGGGGTGCCTGCGTCAAGGTGTCCGAAAAATCCAGTTGCAGCGTAAAAGAATTTTTGCTGTTTAACAACAAGTCGTTAATATCCCCTTCGGTAATGCCAATTTCAAAATGATTTCTGCCGGAAAAAAGGCTGCCGGTGTTAGTCGTCAAATTATTGGCAGGGTCGGTATACGGCTTAATTGCCAAATAATCGGAATTAAGCGTAGCATTAATGAAGCTCAATTCCGATTCGCCTATAGTGGACGTAAGCAAAATGTCGCTTATGTAAATACGGTAAAAAATAGCGTAGTTGAGAAACGGCTCCGTATCGGAACGGGTGTTAATAGCCACTGTTGCGGTTGTGTGGGAAGGGCGGTTTACATTACTGGGAGGAATTTGCGCTAAATACGGATAGTCTTCTATACCGCATGCCGTTATGCATAGCATGGCGGCACATAGCGTGGCAGCTCCGGTATTTCGGCGTATCCCTCCCTGCGGTGTCATTGTTATGCTTGCACCAAATGAACGGCAAAGCCGGCAAAATCGTGGTCAAGGTAAGTAACAATCAATTTGCCGTCTTTGAATTTTTCACTTCCGGCGTTAAAAGTATACCCTTTTTTTTGCAGGTATGCCTTTGCTTTTCCCACATCCGAAGTGCCGATGGCGATATGGCCATGAGCGCCCAGTCCGCCGCCGCCTACCAGTTCTATCGCGGAACTGGCAAACACGCTGGAAGAGCCTTTGTTGGGAACAAACCCAAAAGCATCCAAAAATTCGTCTGCCGCGCTGTTTGCCGCGTCCATACCGGAAGTATAAATTCCCACATGCTTAAAGTGAAAATTCAGTTTTCTTAGTTCTTCATCCATAAATGATGTCCTCCTGTGGGGCAAGCCGCCCCCTATATTTTTTTTCCCCTCTATGATAACATACATTAATTTTATAATAAAAGGAAGTTCCAGATGAATTTACTTACATTACCGTTACTTTTTGGACGCGCCCAACAGGCTGTTGAAGGCGCGGCGCCGGCCGGCGGCGCGGAACAGGGCATTCTTTCTTTTTTGCCGTTTGTACTGATTATCGCGATTTTTTATTTTTTGATAATCCGTCCTCAGAACAAAAAGCAGAAAGAAACACAAAAAATGCTCGAAGCGCTCAAAAAAGGGGACAAAGTGGTTACGATTGGCGGCATTCATGGCACAATTCACAGTGTAAAGGATAAGACGGTCGTACTCAAAGTGGACGAAAACACCAAAATCGAATTTCTCCGCAGCGCCATTTCCAGCATTCTTGACCCGGCAAAAGCGCTTGATGACAAACCGGCTGCCAAAAACGAAAATGCCGCCATTGAGCCTCCCGCCGAAAAAGAAAAAAAGGAAATTATCTAACAGTTTCTAGATGCCTTGCCGGGATTCTGCCGTTTAACCTAAACGGCAGATGGGCTACAAGCCCAACGTAGCCAGCATAATAGCCTTTATCGTATGCTTGCGGTTTTCGGCTTCGTCCCAGACGCGGCTCTGTTGCCCGTCGATAATGCCGGCGGTAACTTCTTCGCCGCGCACGGCGGGAAGGCAGTGTAAAAAAACACAGTTGCGATTTTCTGTTTTCTCAAAAAGCGCCTCATTTACTTGATAAGGTGAAAGCAGTTTTACCCGTTCCGCCTTTTTTGCTTCTTCGCCCATTGACACCCATACATCGGTATAGAGAGCGTCCGCGCCCTTTGCCGCGTTGACATCTGCGGTAATTTCACAAACCGCGTTCTTTTCTTTGAATAATGGGGCGCAGCGCCGTACAAGTTCTTCGTCCGGGCGCAGCGTATCCGGCGCTATCACGGTAAAATTCATTCCTAATTTTGCCGAAATCACCATAAGGGAATTAGCCACGTTGTTTCTGCCATCGCCTACAAAGCACAGTTTTTTCCCCTGTGCCGGACCGCAATTTTCTTCGATGGTTTGGACATCGGCCAGCGCTTGCGTAGGGTGATAGGCATCGGTAAGCCCGTTATACACAGGCACGCCGGAATATTTTGCCAGTGTTTCCACTGTTGACTGCTTAAACCCGCGAAATTCTATTGCGTCAAACAGCCGCCCCAGAACGCGGGCGGTGTCCTCAATGGTTTCTTTCCCGCCCAAATGAATATCGCTTGTTGAAAGGAAAACGGGATGGCCGCCTTCTCCGCCCACGGCGGTTTCAAAGGAACAACGCGTTCGTGTTGAGCGTTTTTCAAAGAGCAGCGCTACAGAAATGCCGGCAAAACGTTGTTTCCGCTGCCCTTTTTCGAGTTTTTCTTTTTTTGCTAACTCCAGTAAATATCTGATTTCTTCACCGGAATAATCCAGCCATGTCAACAATGAGCGCCCTTTTAAATTGATTTTTTGCATAGTCAAACCTCGTGTGCATAATAACGTAAAGGCTTGTTTTTGCTAAGGCAACGCAATCAAGCGCCGGAATTGCGGGCGGGGGGCAAGCGCCGAACAGTCTACCCCCAGCGGACAAAGACTTTTATGGTGTCTACGATTTCTTTGACGGGAAACGGCGGCATCCGGGCGCAGGTTAATGCCACTGTCCCGCTTTTACCATTCTTTGGGCTTGAAGCCCGCCGGTTCGGGTATGCGGATGACCGATTCGCCCGCCAGTTCAAGCACAAAGAAACCGGCATTGTGCGCCGCCGTCCGCGCTTCGCTGGTTACGATGCCACCGGCAAGGGCTCCCAGCAGTTTTATGCCGGGGCGCAGTTTCAGTTCCGCAGGCGGGTATTTCAAAATACGCTCCATGCGCTCTATATGTTCCTTGACATCTTCGGCGTCAGCTTGTCTTTTTACTTCCACCGCCATTGCCCATTCGGTGTTCACCAGCAGAATGTCCATTTCTGCTTTTATTATGTTCTTTTCATCATAGACAGGAAGCCGCCGGTATGCCCTTTGAAGGTCATATTCGGGGAATTTTTCCCACAAATGCGCGGCGACAAGTATTTCGATGAGTTCGCCTATGGACTGGTTCAACCCGCCGACATTTTTTGTCACGCGGTCAACTCTGGCACCCATTTCTTTAAGCGTCTTTTCGGTTTCCTCATGGGCTTTCCGGGTCGCTTTAATTGCCTGTTCGGTCTCCTGATGGGCTCTTTGAGTCTCTTTCTGGGCTATTCCGATTTCGGCAATTATGGCCCATATATCTTCAAGCGTTACCTTTTTGGCTGGCTTGGGGGCGGCGGCTTTTGCGGGCTTTTTCGCTGTCGTGCCGACTGTTTTGGCCGTGGGCATATCTTTTTCTCCGTTACTTATTTCAGTATAGCGGAAAATCCTGGGACTGCCTATATCCGTGCCGCCGCGCTCCCGATTTTTGTTTGTGCGGAACTTGCCTTCCATTTTGTTAAAGCCATTGTTTTCTCCTTTGTGCGCCTCGCGTGCATAACGGCGGAAGTCTGCCGCGTTGCCGCAAACTCCCGCCGCTTTTAGTTTTTCTTTGCTACAGGCCGTTTTTTGCTCCGAAGCAAGGCTTGCCGGAACCGCCGCCTGCTATGTAAGCC
>JAIRPM010000096.1 GCA_031257075.1 Spirochaetaceae bacterium | reverse complement strand
CCCATCGACACCTACGCGCTCAACACCCGCGCCGTAAAATACGCGATACTCTTTTTGATTGTGCCGTTTTTAACGCTCTTTCTGCTGGAAATCTTTGCCAAAACGCGGATTCACCCCGTCCCCTACATGCTCTCCGGCATAGGGAACGCCGTTTTCTACCTGCTCCTGCTTTCGCTTTCCGAGCAGATGCCGTTTTACACCGCCTACATTGCCGCCGCCTGCGCCGTTACCGCGATGATGGCGTTCTATTCCCGCGCCCTCCTCCCGTCCTGGCGCAAGTGCTGGTATATGGGTTTTGTGGTTACGCTAAGTTATATTCTGCTTTACGCGGTGCTGAACGCGCAGTCGTACGCGCTTATCATCGGCTCGATAGGAACTTTCGTGGTTATCGCCCTTATGATGTTCATTACACGCAAACTGGATTGGTACGGAGAAGAGCCGTAGGCTCTTACAACGCCGGGCGCGGTAGCGCCCATACAATCAATACTTATCGTTGCAAAAGCCGTAGGCTTTTACAACGCCGGGCGCGGCAGCGCCCATACAATCAATACTTATCGTTGCAAAAGCCGCAGGCTTTTACAACGCCGGGCGCGGCAGCGCCCATACAATCAATACTTATCGTTGCAAGAGCCGTAGGCTCTTACAGTTCCAGCGATTTTTCGGCTGTCTTTTGCGCCGCGTAGCCGGCGAAGGCGCTTGCCGTCATTGTGTCCAACTGCCGCCCGTCCCGGCAGCGGACGGCCACCGACCCCGATTCCGCTTCTTTTTGACCCACAACGAGCATATACGGCACTTTGCGCGTCTGGCAGGCGCGAATCTTCGCGTTCAGGCGCTCATCGCTGTCTTCCACCGTTACGCGGATGCCGCGTTCTTTGAGCCCCCGCGCCACTTCGCGGGCATAGGGCGCAAAATCCGCGCCGACCGGAATGACGGCCGCCTGTTCGGGCGCTATCCACACGGGGAACGCGCCGCCAAAATGCTCGATTAACACGCCGAAGAACCGTTCCAGCGAACCGAGCAGAGCGCGGTGAATCATGTAGGGGCGCTTGCGCTTCCCGTCCGAATCGACAAAGGTCATGTCAAAGCGTTCCGGCTCGTTAAAATCAAACTGAATCGTTGTCATCTGCCATTCACGCCCCAGCGCGTCTTTTATCTTGAGGTCGATTTTCGGGCCGTAGAACGCGCCGCCGCCTTCGTCTAATTCGTAAGGCAGCCCTTCCTTTTCGACCGCTTTCCGCAAACTTTCCGTGGCGGCATCCCAGCGTTCCTGTTCGCCGACACTTTCCGCCGGGCGGGTCGCGAGGTACGCTTTTATTTCCTTGAAGCCAAAAATCTTCCAGATAGCGAGGCTAAAACGGAGTACTTCGATGATTTCGCTTTCCATTTGTTCCGGCGTGCAGAAAATGTGCGCGTCATCCTGCGTAAAGCCGCGGACGCGCAGAAGCCCGTGCAGTACGCCGCTCCGTTCATAGCGGTAAACCGTGCCGAGTTCCGCCCAGCGCAGCGGGAGGTCGCGGTAACTGCGCCCTGAATTTTTGTAAATCATGATATGGAAGGGGCAGTTCATCGGTTTTATGATGTAGTCCTGCTTGTCGATTTGCATGGGGCTGTACATGTTGGCGCTGTAAAAGCCGAGATGGCCGGACGTTTCCCAGAGCCATGCCTTGCCGATGTGCGGCGTATAAAGAATTTCGTAACCGTTTTTGTAATGCTCTTGCCGCCAAAAATCCTCGATGGCAACGCGCATACGCCCGCCCATAGGATGCCAGTAGATAAGCCCCGCGCCCGCTTCCTCATGAACGGAAAAAAGGTCGAGTTCCTTGCCCACGCGGCGGTGGTCGCGCTTTTCTACCTCTTCCAAAAAAGCGAGATGCGCCTTGAGATCTTTGGGCGTTTCAAACGCGGTACCGTAAATACGGGTGAGCATCGCCTGTTTTTCATCACCGCGCCAATACGCCCCCGCGACCGAAAGCAATTTGAACGCCGCGCTGTTGATTTCGCGGGTGTTGGCAACATGAGGCCCCCGGCACAAATCCGCCCACACCGTTTTCCCTTCTTTGTCCCGGTTTTCGTATACCGTTACCGTTTCCTTCGCGGGGATGGCGTCTATCAATTCCTGCTTGAACGGCTCGCCCATAAACCGCGCCTTTGCTTCTTCGCGGGAAAGTTCGACACGGACAAAATCCTGCCGCGAATCAACAAGCGATTTCATCTCCGCCTCGACACGGGGCAAATCATCCGCGCCTATCGTTACCCCTTGCGGGAACAAAAAATCATAGTAAAAACCGTTCTCTATGGACGGCCCAATCGCGCACTTCGCGCCGGGAAATAACGTTGTTACCGCCTGCGCCATAATATGGCTTACCGAATGGCGGATGGTCTCCAGTTTGTCGCTCATAGGGATAGTGTAGCAGGGGGCAGTGAGTAGTGAGTAGTGGGTAGTGAGTAGTGGGTAGTGAGTAGTGGGTAGTGAGTAGTTGTGTGTCGGCGGACGGGGGTGGCGTTAAAAGACGCGGATTTGGCACATTTTCATCGATTCCAGAGCGTTTTTGTGGGTTTGGGGCGTTACTCCGGCACAGCATGTGTGGTCAACGGCGATGGGCGTTTCCGGCAGCACCGTTTTGAGTATCAGCGCGTTGGAAATAACGCAAATATCGGTGCATAAACCGGCAAGTTCTATCTCTTCGGCATCCCTGTAACACTCCGATATATGCCGCGCAAGTTCCAGCGAGCCGAATGCGGATTTATCAAAAATCGTACAGCCTTCAGTGTCGAGTTTGGAAGTTATCTGCCAGCCGGCAGTTCCTTTGATGCAGTGTTCAACAGGTAAATTCCTGCCTTCCTGCGTATTCAAGTAATTTTTATCGTGCGTATCCCGCGTAAACAGAACCGGGTTCTCGTTCTTGCGGTATTCTTCAATTTTCTTTTGAAGCGCCCCAATGACAAGCGGCGCTTCCTTGCTGCCCAGCGCCCCGTCGATAAAATCATTCTGCATGTCAATTACTACTAAAAGTTTCATATCTTTCCCTTTCTATGTATCCTGTTACAAAGGCTGTTGTCAATAGGGAGGGAGACCTCTTACAAAAAACTAAAAAACGGCTATACTACTACAACGGCGAAAGAGCCGGCATGGTGGATGTAGCTCAGTGGTAGAGTTCCAGATTGTGGATCTGGATGTCGCGGGTTCGAAACCCGTCATCCACCCGTAAAAAATGCGCGGGGACGGTTACCCAAACACCGGGAAGGAGAAACCTATGAAAGCCGAAAAAAAAGAAAACAGAGAATTGGCAGTCCCTCAAAGCGGCGCACCGGCAGTGCGCGGCAATGCCGCGGCTCTACAGCGTAATGCCGCCTCTCAAACCGAAACCCCCCAAGAAAGAAAAAAGGCAAACAAAAAACTTAACACGGTACTTTTTATGCTGGCCGCCGTCTTCGTCTGTATGCTGATTACTATCGTTGTTTTTAGCGCGCTTTTTTTTGTTATGGTGTGGCTCAATAAAATCACCGGCGACGAACTTTTTTTGCTTGCGCTTCCGGCGGCCTTTATTATGTCGATAGTGGCAAGTTTTTTGATATACAACGGTATTCTCAAATTGATATTCAAAAAAATTGATATTGACGAATACTTTGACCCAATCAAACTGCGATGGTGGAAATAACGCGCCCTTCCCCTCAATATGAATACAGCGGCCTCAACGTGTTGATAATGGGATTGGGCCTTCATGGCGGCGGCCTTGAATCGGCAAAATTCCTTGCCCGTAACGGCGCTGAATTGACCGTTACCGATATGCGCGGCGAAGATACGCTGAAAAACCAGGCAGCCGCGCTCGATGCCTATATTGCCGGAATAGGTCAAAAACCGGCGCGTTACGTGCTGGGAAGGCACGAAAAGGCCGATTTCCAAAATGCCGGCATGGTGCTGAAAAATCCCGGTGTCCCCCCCTCTTCCCTCTATCTCCATGAAGCAAAATGTATCGAAACCGATATCTCTATTTTTTTGCGCCATAACCCCGCGCCGCTTATCGCCGTTACCGGTTCAAAAGGCAAATCATTTACCGCTTCGGCGATTCATTACGCGCTTTCGGCGCTGCTTCCCGCCGCGCGAAAAGCATACTTGGGAGGCAACATAACCGTATCGCCGCTGACATTCCTGGAAGAATTGACCGCCGGGGATTTTGCCGTGCTGGAACTTTCCAGTTTCCAACTTGGAGACCTGCCGTACACGGCGCACTGGAACGGAGGCACCCTCCTGAAACCACGCGCCGCGGTGCTCACCGCGGTAATGAGCGACCATCAAGACCGTTATGGCGGCATGGACGCATACATCGCGGATAAAAAATTGATATATAACGCGCAGGATTCCGGCGATGTAACGGTCAGCGCCGGCGATAACTGGGGGCGGATTTTCTTGAGCGAAACAAAAGGGCGGCCTCTGCGCAGTTGCTCCGAAGAAACAATGAACGCGCTTATGGCCGCAGGAAACCACCGCGAACTGAACACGTTGAACGCGCATTGCGTTCTCGTTGACTTGGGATTTGACAGCGGCGCGGCACGGCGCTGCCTTGATGCCTTTCCGGGCATAGAACACCGCATGGAACTTTTTTTGGAATACAAAGGCATACGTTTCTACAATGACAGCGCCGCCACTATCCCCGAAGCCGCCGCCGCCTGCTGCCGGAATTTGAACAATCTGGTGCTTGTTACCGGCGGCTCCGATAAAAACCTTGACTTTTCCCCGCTTGCCCATGCCGCAGCGGCGGCGCGCGCCGTTGTTTTGCTTGCGGGAAGCGGCAGTGAAAAACTTGCCGGCCTCCTCTCGGAACGGAATATTCCCTATGACGGCCCCTTCGGCACGCTTGACGGCGCTGTAAACGCGGCCTTTACCCATGCAAAAAAAGGATACTCAGTCGCCCTTTCGCCGGGCTGCGCGTCATTCGGCATGTTTCTGAATGAATTTGACCGGGGCCGCAAATGGAAAGAAACGGTTACTAAAATTGCCGGGCTTGTATAAGGAAACACGATGATTTATTCAGCAAAAGAGATAACCGAAACGGTCGATATGTTCCTCCGCTACAAACTGGACATACGGGCGATAACGCTTGGCGTGTCGCTTTTGGACTGTGTTTGCGAGAGCGGCGCGAAGACCCGCGCCCGTATCCGCGAAAAATTGCTCCGCTACGCGCCGGCGCTCGTCAAAACGGGGCGCGAAATCGAAAGCGAATTCGGTATTCCCATCATCAAC
>JAIRPM010000185.1 GCA_031257075.1 Spirochaetaceae bacterium | reverse complement strand
TGCTGTTCAAACCGGAAATTTCAATGGCGGATGATGTATTTACGGGAATTTCGTACACTCCTTTCGTCTCCCCGCCGGCAGCGTCCACCCGCATATCAATCTTGATACTCGATGAGGCCGGTTCTGGTTCCGCCGGTTCTGCACATGCCGTATAAACCAAACAGAATGCCGCAAACACTAAACAACAAAAAAGGTTAATTCCTGTAAATTCTTTCATTTTTCTATTATAATAATAAACGCGAAAAAAAACGAGCCCTTAGCCGGAACGAAACTATCAATACGCCCCTCTGAAATTTTCCGGCGCGGCGCGGTAAAATGAAGTATGCTCAACACGATACGAAATATCGGCATTATGGCTCATATCGATGCCGGTAAAACGACCACAACCGAGCGCATCCTCTACTACACCGGTAAAAGCCACAAAATAGGCGAAGTGGATGACGGCGAAGCTATTATGGATTGGATGGAACAAGAACAGGAACGCGGCATAACAATACAGAGCGCGGCAACCACAACGTATTGGCAGCGCTTTTTCAAAGATAAAAACGAAAAGTTCCAAATCAATATTATTGATACGCCGGGCCATGTTGATTTTACCGCCGAGGTTGAACGTTCCCTGCGGGTGCTGGACGGCGCTATAGCCATTTTTGACGCGGTACGCGGAGTTGAGCCGCAGACCGAAACCGTCTGGAAGCAAGCCGCGCGCTATGGTGTCCCTTGCATAGGTTATGTGAATAAAATGGATAGGGTAGGAGCCGATTTTTTCCATGTGCTGGAAGACATAAAAACAAAGTTAGCCGCAACGCCGGCCGCCGTGCAAATTCCTATCGGTAAAGAAAATGGTTTTGAAGGGATTATTGACCTTATCACTATGGAAGAAATTAGATTTGTCGGCAGCGAAGGGGAACAGGTTGAACGTTGCCCTATCGCGGCGGAACGCGCTTCTCTTGCGGACGAATGGCGGGAAAAACTGCTCGACACACTTTCCGGTGTCTCGGATGCGGTAACAGAAGCGTACCTTTCCGGCTGCGGCATTCCCGAAGCACTCTTGCGCGCCGAATTACGCCGCGCCACGCTTTCCCGCGCTGTTCTTCCCGTGCTTGCCGGCGCGTCCCGCCGCAACAGAGGCGTTCAGCCGCTTATTGATGCCGTTGTCGATTACCTTCCATCCCCTGCCGAAGCCAAGCCCGCTCAGGCGTTTAACCTGAAGAAAGAAGAAGAATCGGAAATTCCTTGTGACGCAAAAGGCGCGCCTATCGGGCTTGTCTTCAAAATTCAGAATGACCGTGAGGCCGGCAGCCTTTGCTATGTACGCATGTATTCCGGCAAAATCACGCCGGGCACGGCGGTTTTTAACACCGGCAAAAAAAAACGCGAACGGGTAAACCGCATACTTAGGATGCATTCCAACAAAAGCGAACCGCTTGATGAACTTACCGCCGGTGATATCGGCGTACTCATCGGCCTCAAACTGGCGCAGACCGGCGACACCCTAGGCAGCGAGGGTATTCCGCTCGTGCTTGAAAAAATGCGTTTCCCAGAACCGGTTATCAGCGTATCAATAGAACCCGCGACCGCCAGCGAGCGGGAACGCCTGAAAGACGCTCTCGCTATCCTTGCCCGTGAAGACCCTACTTTTACCGCCCGCGAAAACGAAGATACCGGCCAACTTATTATTTCAGGCATGGGAGAACTGCATATTGATGTGCTGGTAACACGCATCCTCAAAGAATTCCGTGTCGAAGCGCGGGTAGGCAATCCGCAAGTAACGTACCGCGAGACCGTAAGCGCGGTTGTAGAGAAAAATTATCAATTTTCGCGTATTCTGGCAGGTAAAGAAAATGCCGCTGCCCTTACCCTGTGCATTGAGCCGCTGCCCCGCGGAAGCGGCAACCGCTATGTATGCGCCGTCCGCGCGCCGGATGTGCCGGAAGCGGTATTCAACGCGGTTCAGCGCGGCGTTATGAACGCGCTCTCTTCCGGTATCGCGCTGGGTTATCCATGTATTGATGTCGGGGTTACCTTAAAATCCCTTGACTACGCGCCGCTTACCGGCACCGAATTTGCGTTTGAAGCATGCGCCAGTATGTGCTTTGACGAGGCGGCCGGCGCTGCCCAGCCTGTACTCCTTGAACCGGTTATGGCGGTAGCTATAACGTCGCCAAAGGACTTTGTCGGCGAAGTGATGAGCCTTTTAACACAGCGCGGCGGGCAGGTAGAAAGCCTGAGTTCCGGCGCGGCCGCCGATGAAATAAAATCTTCCGCGCCTATGGCAAAAATGTTCGGTTTTATGACGGCGCTGCGTTCAGTAAGTCAGGGGCGCGCAGACTTTACAATGACGTTTTCTCACTTTGACAAAAGACGGTAATTATGAATTTTTTCAAATGGCTTGCGCGGTTATTTTTATCAAAGAAAACTCCGGAATCGGCCAAAAAAAAACTTTTGCGGCGCATTACACGTGATATAAAAAAGAGCGAATTCGCGTACTTTTACAATACGCAGACAAAAGTGCTGCAGCCGGGTTTTGCCAGTTATTTTTATTCGATATATATGCATGCGGGGCCTTATGCTAATATTGTAAAAGGGTCCCATGCGCTTTCACAAGCGGTAATACAGTATTTTTTAAGTTCGGCGCAAAAGGAAGCGCTGCAAAAAATTTCATACGATTCTATAAAAGAACAATCCTTTAAACTTTCGCCCAAACTGCTGCAAATTGATTTCGAAAAAAACATTCTTGCCGTTCAAAAAACTTTTTCACAAGAATGGAAAGACAAAGTAAACGCATATTACAATTTGATTCTCAAATTTTCATGGGTTGTCAGTTATGATTTTTATTTGATGCTGCATTTTTTTGATTCGAATCTCAAACCCAATGATTATTTTTCTAAAACGTTTTTTGGCAGAATACGTTCCATTACCGTACTCGAACAGATTAAAGATTTCCTGGCCATTGTCTACGGCCTTAATATCCGCAGCGACTGGCATATCGCATTTGACATACTCAATCGGCTTAGTATAAAAAGAATTGATATAGACAACTGGCAGCTGCTTGCTACCGCCATCGAGCGGCTTATAGAATCAGGCATTCTTGAAAACATCATAAAACATACCGAAGAAAACCCTTACTGGGAGAATGTTGTCTTGAAATCCAAGGAAAGCGTAACATATAAGTATATTACCGAAGTTATTGAAACGGCGCAAAAAAACTTTCAAGACATTATGCAGGAAAACAAAAATGAATATATAGGCGAAATTCTTCAGGAGTTATACGGTAAAGATGCCGAAAAGCCCGCTCAGTGCTGCTACAACAGCGAAATGTCGGAAATACTTGAAAACCATGGCTTTGCCGGTTTTTTGCATACCGACAAAATAAATCATTTGTATCACTTTTTGAATTCTTTTTTTGCCGGTATAAAACAACTTAGTGATATTTTCATTATTCATGGTGAATGGGTGCGGCAGGAAATGAGCGCGGCGTTAAGCGGCGCAATGTACGAACTTACTTCAAATTATGAAGCGCTTAAAGTTTTTTACCGTGATTTTGACATCGAAGGAAGGCAAAAAATAAAAGTGGACGAATATCTCAAAAAAACAGCGTCAAAACCCCTGTACAGGGATTTTTTGGCAAAACTTCTTTTTGATATCAATCTTGAGGCGGCAAAAATTACATCCCGCATAATTCAATCACTTCAAGAAATTGATAAACTTTTTAATACCTTGAACAATGAATCGGTCGGCAAAAACATGGGAACAATAATCAACTGGAGTACGCTTGAGCCTATACTCTCCAAGCAGGAATACAATCTTGCTGTATGTGAAAAGAAAATGAGTGACTTCTTTTTGCTGCTCAATAGAAACGACGGGCCGCAAGAAAACAGCGCAGACGGTCAGAAGGGGAGGAGTCCGCAGCCCCCCCCCCCTCTGTAGTCTTTCTCGAAGCCGGTTATGCCACGGACAGCATTTTCCGGGCCATTTCCGCGATATTGACTGCGCTAAGCCCGTATTCGGCAAAGAGTTCGGCGGGAGCGCCGCTTTTCCCGAATTTGTCTTCTATCCCTATCCGCGCAAACTTGCAGCCGGCACCGGCAAGCGCTTCCGCCGCCGCCGAACCTAAGCCGCCAATAATTGAATGTTCCTCGGCGGTTACTATCGCCCCGGTCTTTTTCGCAAATGCCAGCGCCGTTGCCGTATCAAAAGGCTTTATCGTGTGAAAATTCACAACGGCGGCTTTAATGCCGTCTTTGGCAAGAAGTTTCGCCGCTTCGAGCGCTTCGGGAATCATCAGGCCCATCGAAAAAATAGCCGTGTCGCAGCCGTCTTGTAGTACGTTGGCCTTGCCGGGAATGAAAGGGTCATTTTCCTGTGTGATGTAGGGGCAGACAGGGCGGGCAATCCGCAGATAAACCGGCCCGTTTATATCAATGGCGGCCTTTACCGCCTTATCCATCTCGAAAGCGTCGCAGGGGGCAATAATTGTCATACCGGGAAGCACACGCATAAGCGCTATGTCTTCGACCGATTGGTGGCTGCCGCCGTCTTCACCCACAGACAAGCCTGAGTGGGTAAACGCGAACTTAACGTTGGCATGGACGTACACGGCGGAATTGCGGATTTGTTCATAAGCGCGCCCCGCGCCAAAAAGGGCAAACGTACTTACAAACGGGATAAACCCTTCGTAAGCCATACCGGCCGCATTACAAATCATGTTGGCTTCGGCTATACCAAAGTCAAAAAAACGTTCAGGATATTTCGCCTTGAACAAATTAGTCATCGTGGCATTAGAAAGGTCGGCATCACAGACAACAATGTTGTTGTTTGCGCCGCCGTACTTTACCAGCGCTTCGCCATAGGCTTGGCGCAATGATTTTGGTTCACTCATTTTACTTCTACCCCCAATTCCGCTATTGCTTTGTTGTAATCGGTTTCGCTGGGCGCTTTCCCATGCCAGCCGTAATTATCCTGCATAAATGAAATGCCGCAGCCTTTGTGCGTTTTACATTCAATAAACTTGGGCCTTCCATTTACCGGCTTTTTTATCGTTTCCACAAGGGCGGCTATATCATGACCGTCCACCGTAAAACATTCAAACCCAAAGGCGCTGTATTTGTC
>JAIRPM010000149.1 GCA_031257075.1 Spirochaetaceae bacterium | reverse complement strand
GCTGTCATAAACCGTATATTTAGCGAACGCTGAACTATAAAGTTTTTGGCATTGATTCTAAGGAAGCAGTGAAGAGGCGGCCTTCAAAATAAAAGGTTTGCCGGATGGCATTGGGACTGAATGCCCGCTGTCAGCGCTTCCCTAAAGTATATTTGGAATAATCATGCAGTATTTTGATACTCATGCCCATATTGGGCTTATTTTTGACGACCCTCTCGACCAACTCTTGGTAACGCAAGAAGCAAAGCTTGCCGGCATAAACCGCCTCGTATCTATCTGCAACAGCCTGATAGACTTCGCGAAGGTTTATGAAAACCTGAAGTCCGCGTCCAATGTATACCATGCTGTGGGCGTTGCCGCTTCCGAAGTTACCAATCCGGGGAAAAACTGGGTCAAAACCATCGAACAAAGTTTGAGTTTGCCGAGAGTCGTGGCTATAGGTGAAACAGGGTTGGACTATCACCATCGTTTTGGCGATAAAAAAACGCAGGTCGAGCTTTTTATCACCCAGTTGGATTTGGCCGCTAAGCACAATCTGCCTATCATCATCCATAACCGCGATGCCGGCCACGACGTGCTTGACATACTCCGCGATAGGCTGCCGCCCCGCGGCGGTGTTTTGCATTGCTATAGCGAGAATGCCCAGTATGCGAAAAAAGCGTTGAATATGAACCTGTATTTTTCTTTCGCGGGTAACCTTACCTACCGGAATGCCAAGAATTTACATGAAACGATAGGAGTATTGCCTCTCGACCGTATTATGATAGAATCGGAAAGCCCGTTCATGGTGCCGGCCCGGTACCGGGGTAAACGGAATATGCCAAAATATCTTGGCGATACGGCAAAGTCTATGGCGGAACTTCTGGGATTAAGTTTGGAAGAAACGGCAGACCATCTTTGGCGTAATTCAAACCGTTTTTTTGGTTTGCCGGATAATTAGGAAAACGCCGGTTAAATCCCCGATTGGCTTTAACCGGCGTTCCCTTAGAGGTGCGTATGCTTCAAGTGTATTTTTTGTCGGTACTTTGCCCCGCGGTATGCGGTTGGTTTCTCTACAGCAGCGCGGACGATGCGCAGGCTTTTGAACCCTTGCTCAATATTCAGGGCAAAGAACTGCCTTTTCGGTTAATAGCCGGTATCGCCACCGCAATAACAGGGGTGCTCACCCTTCTGTCGCCCGTAGAAGGTGATGTTCCGGTTGCCGGCGACATTGTGCCGGCAGTGGCTTCGCTTGCCGGCGGGCTTATGCTCATGGAAGAACATTTCCATCTGCCGGACGATGTTGATTTTCGGCCGCGCTTCTTTGACTTTTTGCAAAAACACCGCAAAACCGTTGGTGTCGGGCTTGTGATAATATCCGCCCTTCATTTCCTTCTTCCCAAGGCGCTTTTTTTGTAAACGGCCGCCCCCTTGTCCGGCTAAAAGAAGTAGTGTACAATTGACCAAATGATAGAAAAGCCTACCGAAAGGTCTCTTGTTACACGTGTTCTAGAAGCAGGGAAACGGGAGGCCACCTTTTTACGAAATGGTCAGATACGGGTACTGATAGACGATATTGGCGGTATGACACCGGAACTTTCCAGTGAACAGGAATGCCGGCTTATCAATGCGCATTGGCTGCCATGGTTCCGTTCCAATTCTGGAGAAACATTTAACGATACAAAACACGGTTCGTTTTGGCGGAACAGCCTTCTTTACAATATAGCGGGCAATTTTCCCTGTATCCCGAATTTTGGCCCCGGTCAAATTATCGATGGAATTTCAATGCCGGCTTATGGCTGGACAGCAAATCTTCCATGGAAATTTGTCAAAACCGGTTTCGATAATGTTTCGGGCGGCGCATGGGCACTTTCAGAACTTTCGAGCCCGGAAGCCAAATTTAGACTTTCTTTCAAAAAAATCGATATGGTTATCCCAGGACATGCCGTGCACTATACCGCGCTTACGGTAAAGAATTCCGGCGATACGGATACAGAAATAAACGCCGGTTTTCACAACACGCTCGGCTCGCCGTTTTTGGAAGCGGGCTGCCGTGTTTCCGCCTGCGCCAAGAATTGGGCAACGCCTCCGGCAGGCGGTGAATTTGACGCGACAACGCGCCTTGCTCTGGGCGCGGAATTCCCCGCGCTTTCCAAAGCGCCGCTTTCCTATGGCAATAAAGAAGACTTGACGGTAATACCCGGCCCCATCGGGTATACGGACTTTGTCTGCGGCAGTGTTCCAAAAAGCGCGCGGCTGAGTTGGTCGGCGCTGGTAAATCCCAATCTCAAACTGGCGTATGTGTGTTTTTTCACCGGCCCGGCCGCCGCGGAAAGCAATGACATCGTGCTGTATTTTAACGATTTCTGGATGGAATTCGGCGGGCGGCCATTTCCCCCGTGGTCGGCATTTGAAGGCGGCAGCGACCTTAACTATTGCCTCGGTGCCGGCAATTCAACGGCAGCCTATTGTTACGGGCTGGAATATTCCCGCGCCGCCAAAGAAATGCTCGGTTCGCCTTGCACGGTAACAATTCCCGCCCGCCGCGAAAAAACGCTCTATTACGGTACGCTTTTCGGTTCTTATGAAAACAACGTTCTAGACGGAGGGATAGTCGGCATAGACGGCGAGGAAAATCACCTTGTTTGCAAAAGCACCGCTGAAGCATGGAAATTCAACGCCGACCCTTCTTTTAGAATCATCAAAGCGGTACAAAAACGCGAATTTGCCGGTCTGGGGCAATAAAATTTCCCCCGGTTGGCGGGCGTACCGTTTTTGAGAGGTGTTACAATGACCTGTGCTATTGCGCAAATCAATTCAACGGTTGGTGATTTTTCACGGAACACATCGAAAATCGTTGACTATGCCTGCCGTGCCAAAGAAGCGGGCGCAGCGCTCGTGCTTTTCCCCGAACTTGCCATCTGCGGTTATCCGCCGATGGACCTTCTAGACCAGGACATTTTTACCGAACTGAACATTCGCGCTGTCCGCGACTTGCAGCGCCGCCTCCCGCAAGGCATAGCCTGCGCCGTTGGTTATGTGAACCGCAACACATCCCAACAGGGAAAAAGTCTCGTAAACGCCTACGGTGTCATTAAAGACGGCGCGCTCGTTTTTGAGCAAACGAAAACATTGCTGCCCACGTACGATGTATTTGATGAAGCGCGCAACTTTGAGCCGGCGCGATGTTGGCAGCCGTTTGAATTGGAAGGCGAGCGTATAGGTTTTGCTATTTGCGAAGATGTCTGGCGCGAAACAGAAACACCCGGCACCAGATACGCCTGCGACCCTGTCAGCCGGCTTTTGGACAGCGGTATCACAATGCTTGCCATCCCGTCCGCCTCGCCGTATTACCAGAGTAAGCATACCGCCCGTATCGCGCTTGCCGAAAGGATAGCCTCACGCGGCGGTATCCCCATTGTTTACATCAATGCCGTCGGCGCCAATGATTCAATTATTTTTGACGGGCGCAGTTTCATCCTTTCCGAAAACACCATAAAAAACGCAAAGCCCTTTGAAGAAGACTTGCTGATAAGCGGCGGCCCGCCGCCGCCTCGCACCCGGCCGCTGCTGTTAACCGAATTCGACATTCTTGAAAATGCTCTTGTTATGGGTGTCCGTGAATATATGGCCAAATGCGGATTTACGCGGTGCCATTTAGGGCTTTCCGGCGGCATTGATTCGGCATTGGTCGCCTATCTCGCGGTGCAGGCGGTAGGCGCGGAAAACGTAACCTCATTCAGTATGCCATCGCGTTTTTCATCACAGGGCAGCAAAGATGACGCAAAGGCGCTTGCCGAAAACCTAGGCTGCCGTTATGAAACGCTGCCCATTGAAGGGGTGTTTACCGCGTTTCTGACGGCGCTGGAGGGAGTGTTTGAGGGCAGACCCTTTGACCTTGCCGAAGAAAACCTGCAAGCGCGGGTGCGCGGCAGCCTGATGATGGCCTATTCAAATAAATTTAATTCGATGCTGCTCACTACCGGCAACAAATCCGAGTTGGCAATGGGGTACTGTACGCTCTACGGGGATATGAACGGGGCGCTCTGCCCTATAGGCGACCTTTTCAAAACAGAGGTGTTTGCCCTCTGCGAGCATATCAACGGAAAAGCGCGGGCGGCGGGCGGCGGCGCTATTATTCCGCAAGAAATTCTTGATAAACCGCCGTCCGCGGAACTACGTCCCAACCAAAAAGACCAGGACAGCCTTCCGCCTTATGATGTGCTTGATGAAATTCTGAAATTTTACCTTTTCCAAAACCTAAGCGCCGGCGAAATAATGGCAAAATTATCCCGGCCATCTACAGTACTTTCAGCGCCCATTGACCGCGAACTTGTTTCCGGCATTATCAAAACGGTTGCCCGCGCTGAATTTAAGCGGCGGCAAGCGCCTCCTGTGCTTAAGGTTTCCCCCCGCGCCTTTGGTATGGGCCGCCGCATGCCGATAGCCCGCCATTTATACGAAACATAAGGGCATGCGCCCTAACATTCTATATGCAGCATATCAAAGGCGGGCGCTATAGTGAGGCCGCTTAGATTGTGTTCAGAAAGATAGCGGGTGCAAAGTTCTTCGATTTGAACATGCGATGTTTCATGTGAAATATGCGTAAAAAAAGCCTGCCGCAGTGTTTGCCCGCCTGTTTCGTACACTAAACGGATAAGTTCAAACGCTTGGTCAAAGGTAAAATGAGTCGGGTGCGGTTTGCTGCGAAGCGCTCCGATAATAAGCGTTTGGCAAGGCAAAATAGTCCGCAATCCGGCAGATGGAAGGGCGCTGCAATCGGTGATATACGCGGCTTGCCGGTCTTGTTCAGTAAAGGTATACCCCAGAATAGTGAGGCAGCCATGTTTTACCGGCACGGGACGCACCATAATGCCGCCCACAGACACCGGTTTGCTAATGCGCCGCGGTTCAATATTTGGTTTGCCGCCGCCTTTT
>JAIRPM010000143.1 GCA_031257075.1 Spirochaetaceae bacterium | reverse complement strand
CTCGGCGTCCCGGCGGCGGCAAATGCCGGCGGTATCGCGGGAGCGCAGTACTTCGCGGGAAACGGCAATGTTCAGCCGCGTATCGAACGCTGCGCCGCCCTTAACACGGCAATAGCCGGAGCGGACACCGGCACCGGCGCGGCGTTCAATGTTTACCGTATCGCCGGTGCCGGCGCGGACAGTCAGCCAGAATGGGCGCAAAACAGCGCCTATAGCGGCATGACACTGACGCAAGACGGCGCTCCGGTAAACGCCTCGGACAAAACCGCGTCCGGCAAAGGCGGCGAAGACTGCGCGGAACAGCCCGCCCAGAGCGCCTACGCAGGCTGGGATTTTGTTTTGGGTGGGGGCGCGCCCCGGCGTGTCACCGGTGTTGCGGCACTGCCCCGCTGGGGGGGGGGGGGGGGATTTATATACCAGAAAATGATAAACAATTTGCTATACATTAAAGCCCGCGGCTCCATGTTCGCCAATGGAGCCGGCACATCTCTTTTGGTTAAATAGTTTTGCCGGCGGGTAGAAAAAAGATAGCGGATAATGGATTATAAGGTACCGATGAAAATCTGTAATCAGGATTAAAGGAGAATAATGCCCAATACCGAATATCCGATATACACCGAACATACTGAATGTCGGGATTGTTACAAGTGCGTACAGCGCTGTCCTGTTAAGGCTATCCGCGTACAGAACGGCCATCCTGAAGTGCTTACCAAGATGTGCATTTTCTGCGGGAAATGTGTCGCGAGTTGTCCGGCAAAGGCAAAGCAGGTGCGGGACGATGTGGCGGTGGTAAAAAATCTGTTCCGCGAGGGCGTTCAGGTTTTCGCGTCATTAGCGCCTTCGTTCCCCGCTGAATTTAACTGCACCCCGGGGCAGATTGCCGGCGCGATTAAACGGCTCGGCTTTTACGCGGTTTCCGAAACCGCGCTGGGGGCGGATTTTGTATCGGCAGATATTGTTTCCGCATTGCAGGCCGCGTCTGGCACGCAGGCCGCATCCGGCACACAGGCAGCCGGCGGCCAAAAACTGTTCCTCTCGTCGGCCTGTCCCGCGGTTGTGCTTTACTTAAAACGCTACGCGCCGGCTTTTGTCCCCTACCTCAACGACCGCTCTTCTCCTCTGCTGGCTCACGCGTCTCTGCTGCAAAAACTCTACGGCAAAAAAACAGCGGTTGTATTCATCGGGCCATGTGTCGCCAAAAAACGCGAAGCCGACCAGTTTAAGGAACTTGCCGCCGCGCTCACCTTTAGTGAATTAAAACACTGGTTCGATGAATCGGGCATAAAACCCGAAGAAATAAGCGAAGCCGAAAGCCGCGAAGCGGCCTTTGTCCCGCGGCGGGCGGCGAAAGGCGCGTTTTATCCGGTTGACGGCGGTATGCTCATTTCACTTAGAAGAAAACACGCGGGCTTTTCCAAAACCTCGAATATGGTGATTTCAGGAATAGACACAATCGCGCAAACCCTTTCCGGCAGCACCTTTACCAATGACCAACTGGACGCGCCGCTTTTCCTTGAACTCCTCGCGTGTTCCGGCGGCTGTGTGAACGGCCCCTGCATAACGCGGGACGATTCGGCGATACGCCGCCGGGCGCAGTTGCTACGCTATGCCGAATCCGCGGAGGACATGCTTGACGCGGAAACCGCCGCCGCCAAGATATCCCTTGCCGGAACGCTTACCGCAAAGGAAATGCCCCAGCCCTGCTACCCCGAATCGAAAATACGCGCGGTTCTTGGGGATTTGGGAAAGTACGGCCCCAAAGACGAACTCAACTGTTCGACCTGCGGATACGAAACCTGCCGCGCCTTTGCGCAGGCGATACTGGAAAAACGCGCCGAAAAAACGATGTGCGCCGCTTACACGCGCGCTCTTGCCCAGAAAAAAGCCAACGCGCTTATCAAGACGATTCCCAGCGGTGTTGTCATTGTTGATAAAAATTGCAGGATTATTGAGTGCAATAAAAATTTCGCCTGTATTTTGGGCAGCGAAATGGAAGAACTGTATGAACTCGACCCGGAATTGAAAGGCATCGATTTGTATAAAGTCGCCGGTTTGGGGGATTATTTTGAAGAGGCGTTTCGGGCGGACGCTCAAGCGCGTTTTGATTATGACATCAAGCATGAGAATAAAATCCTTCATTTGAGTATTCATGTAATCGAAACAGGCGAGGCCGCCTGCGGTGTGCTGGAAGATATTACCAAGCCCCAAATCCGGCGGGACAAAACGGTCGCGTGGGCAAAGAAAATCATTGAAAAAAACGTTCAGGCGGTGCAGAAAATAGCGTTCCTCCTCGGTGAAAACGCGGCGGAAACAGAATCGATACTCAACTCGATAATCGAATCCCACACAGCCGGAGGCAAAAAGAAATGACAGGCGCGGAAACTACGTCTCCCGGTATATTCATCGAAACCGCTTCGTATCAGGTAAAAAAGAAAGGGCAGAGCGCCGGCGGGGACGTTTTTCTCTCGCAAAAAAGCATGGCCGGCCGGCAGATAGTTTCGGTGCTTTCTGACGGCCTCGGCAGCGGTGTCAAAGCAAACGTCCTCGCGTCCCTTACCGCGACTATGCTTTCAAAATTCGTTTTGATGGATATACCCCCCGGAAGGGCGGCGGAAATTATCATTAACAGCCTTCCCGTGTGCAGCGAGCGGGGGCTTGCGTACGCGACCTTCACGCTGGTAGATGCCCGGCATGATATGTCGGCGCGCATTATCGAATACGAAAACCCGCCGCTGCTCATTCTGCGGAACGGGAAATTGCTTACGGTTGAAAAAGAACGTATCCCTATTGAACGGAAGAAAAAGCAAACCGGCCCCCAAAACGAAACCTTGTTTTTGTCGAGCCTGACGGCGCTCCCCGAAGACAGGATTATTTTTTTCTCCGACGGGGTAACGCAGGCCGGAATGGGGGGAGATGCCTATCCCGGCGGCTGGGGCAATCAGAACGCGCAAAACCACATCATCAACGCCGTCCACGCGAATCCTTCAATAAGCGCAAGCGCTCTCGCGCAGACTCTCGTGCAGACGGCGGAGTATACCGATACAAACGGCCCGAAAGACGATATTTCCTGCGCCGTTGTGTATTTCAGAAAACCCCGGGATTTACTGATAATTACCGGCCCCCCCTTTCGTCCTGAAAGCGATGGGGAGTTTGTGCGGTTTTTTAATGAGTTTCCCGGCAGGAAAATAATTTCCGGCGGGACGACCGCGCAGATTATCGCGCGCGGGCTTGGCAAAACGATTACCAATGATACCACCGCTTACAGCGGCGACCAGCCTCCCGCGGCAAAGATGGAAGGGGCGGAATTAGTATGCGAGGGCATCCTTACGCTGGGCGCGGTCGCGGAAGAACTATCCGGCGGCGCGGCAGGGCAAAGCAGCAAACGGAGCCCTTCGGCGCGTATACGGGAACTTCTCCTGGACAGCGACAGAATCACCTTTCTCGTTGGAACAAAAATAAACGAAGTCCATCAAGACCCCACCATGCCGGTCGAACTTGAAATCAGACGCAACGTAGTAAAACACATCGCCACACTCCTCGAAGAAAAATACATGAAAGCAACGTACATAAAATACATATAAGCCGCCGGCAGCATTTCCTTCGCCCTACGATATTTTCCAAAATCGTAATTAGGCTATGCCAAAGATTGAATATTTCACTGCGGGATATTTATTTCACAGGCAAAAATACCATTCTACCGCTTGTGTATTTATCAATAATTCAGACTTGTCGATTTTTAACGTTTTTATTCTACAAATCAAGAAAAACAAAAATGGCCAAAAAGGAACAATGATTATATATAATAGTATTATTAAATACAAACCATTGATATGATAATCTTTTAAAAGACTATAAAGAAAATCAAATAAATTCATCGTTCCTTTCTCCTTTGTGCGATACGCAACCCATTTCCCGCCTGCCCTTCCCGCAGTATTTACGCATACGCGAGCCTTCCGCGCGCGGCGGCATCCCTGCCCATTTCCCTCGCGGTTTGAAGCCATTCATCAATAACAACCTGGATATTTTGTATTGCATCGTTATAACTTGACCCGTCCGCCATACAGCCCGCCAGCTCCGGCGCTTCCGCGCTTGTTTCTTATGCGTAGCGTGTGCGGAGAACATTGTTGACGTGTTCAAAATCGGGATAGAAAAAGCCTTCGTCATAGCCCATGTCCGCAAGTTCATTGAGGATGGGTTTTTTGCAATCCGCCGGAATAACAATGGGGTCTTTTATCCAGTCATTTTTTAGTTTGGCGCACTTTTCTTTTTTGCCGTCAATACCGAACAAAAAAAAGTAACCCTGCTGACGGACAATGCGCGGATTGTTCATGCGCGGACGAAGGCATACGG
>JAIRPM010000007.1 GCA_031257075.1 Spirochaetaceae bacterium | reverse complement strand
TGGCGGAGCCGGCGTCCAATCCGGCAACGGCAAAATCGTAATTACCCACACGTACTAATCGCTGTTGTGTAACACACGGTGAAAAGAACCCGCCTTGCGGCGGGTTCTTTTTTTTTATTGGCGCAGAGGGCGGGGCTACGCTTGACAAGGCGTTTGAAAACGCCGAAAATCGTACTATGAGTAAACGCTATCGATTTGTTGTCATAGCGGCGGTGATAGCCATTTGCGCGGTTTTTTTATCAAGTACGGTGCGCTGGTATTTTCTCACCTCCGCGCAGGACAAACAATTGGCTCTTGCTTCCCGTGAACAGATAAAAAATTATGCTTCGCGGACAGCCGCCGCCGATTTACAAAAATTAAAAGCCGCCGCCCGGGCGGGCGAATCTGTGCCTGAAAATCTTGATTTTCTCATTAAAGAGGCGCAGAAAATCAACAAACGCGAGAAAATCAAAAATCCTGAACATTGGGATGCCGCAACGCTGGCGCGTGTTTTTGCCGGCCAGCAGGAAGTATTGGAAGTTATCGAGGCGCGCTACCGCGACCGGCTTTTTGCTTTGAAAAATCTGCAAAAGAACGCTGTCCAACTCGGCCTTGACCTTTCCGGCGGCCTGTCGATTATTTTGCAGGCTGATTTAGACGCATACGCCGAAAAAATCGGGCATTCTATCACGGATGCCGACCGCGATACGGCAATGGCGCAGGCGCTCGAAGTGCTGAACGGCCGCATTGACCGCTTTGGCCTTACCGAGCCGGTAATACGGCGGCAGGGCGCCAGCCAAATCTATGTAGAAATACCCGGCACCGCCGACCCGGAACGTATCAATTCAATTATTATGGGAAAAGGGGGGCTTGCGATACATATGGTAGACAGCGAAGCGACAAACGCTTTCAATTCGTACTATTACAGCCACCCGGATACCACATTTGACGATAACGGCGGCCTGCGCGACCCAAGTGTTATTCCCGCGGACTGCGTAGTACGCGGCGTATATACGAAAGACCGCTACGGATTGGACGAACAGCGTACAGGGCGGGATGCATGGGCGGTCATTAAAAAAGAAGTCGCGCTTGATGGCAACCATATTAAAAACGCGGCTGTTTCCCGCGACAATATTGACGGCAAACCGGAAGTCAATTTTGAACTGGACAGCGCGGGAGCGGATATTTTTTATACGTTAACTTCGGCAAACATTGGCAAACCTCTGGCTACGGTCCTTGATGACAAAGTACGTTCTGTCGCTACGATACAGAGCGCTATACGGGACTCAGGCCGGCTTACCGGCTTTAGCGTGGACGAATCTAACAACATCGCGCTGATACTCCGGTCGGCGGCTCTTCCGGTGGAATTGGAAGTGGTCAATCAGCAAAGCATAGGCCCTTCACTCGGCGCTGACACCATAAATCAAGGCCTTTGGGCGCTTATAGGCGGCCTTGCTATTGTTATGGTTTTTATGCTTATTTTTTACAAAATATCCGGCATTAATGCCGTGGTTGCGCAAGTCCTTAACATATTTATCATGTTCAGCATACTTTCCGCGTTCAATTTTACGCTTACGCTTCCGTCCATCGCGGGTTTTATACTTACGATAGGGATGGCGGTTGACGCGAATGTTATTGTTTTTGAGCGTATGAAAGAAGAACTGGCGCTTGGTAAAAACCGCAGAGACGCGGTGGAATTGGGCTTTAGCCGCGCTTTTTGGGCGATTATGGACGCGAATATCACTACGTTTATAGCCGCTCTCTTTTTGTCGCAGTTAGGCTCCGGCCCGATACAGGGATTTGCCGTAAGCCTTGCTATAGGCGTGTTTTCATCCGTATTTACCGCCCTATTTGTATCACGGTTTATTTTTGATTTCGGTACTGATGTACTCAAAAGCCGTACTCTGTCTGTCAGTTGGAGGATAAAGGGATGAAGTCTATAATACACTTTTCACGCGCTTTCCTGCCCGCCGCGCTCGTTTCAACGGCGCTCATTATCGCCGGTATTACCGGTTATATTATCAAGGGCGGTTTTAATCTTGGCGTTGATTTTCAGGCCGGTTTTATTCAGGAAGTGCAATTTGCCCCTACCGCTTTTACTGTGAAGTATGCGGGACGCGGCGATGCTACGATAAATTTTTCCCGTGATGGCTCAAAGAATGGCGGCATCAACATCATTATAAGCGGTGCCAATATTGACGGCGCGACCTACCGGTTTGATTTTGACCAATACCCGACTCTGCAGTCATTGCAAACCGCAATGACCGCAGGCGTAGAAGGCCTGACGGTTGACCTGGCCGCTTCCGGTACAATTAGCAGCCAATATTTGGTTCAAAGCGCGCAAGGCAACCCGGAATTGAATGCGGACATCCCTTTTACCGTCCATTATTTGGAGCCTGATGCCCAGCCTATTCCTATAGAACAGGTACGCGCCGCTCTTTCGGGAATAGATATCGCTTCCATTCAGATACTGGGCGCTCCGGCAGAACGAAGGTTTCTGATACGTGTTGACGCGGAAGAGCGGGCATCAAGCAGCCCGCGCGCCGGGGCGGTTTCTAAAGAATCCGATTCATTTTCTAAAGAATCTGACTCATTTTCTAAAGAATCCGGCTCATTTTCTAAAGAATCCGACTCGTTTTCTAAAGAATCTGACTCATTTTCTAAAGAATCTGACTCATTTTCTAAAGAATCTGACTCATTTTCTAAAGAATCTGGCTCATTTTCTAAAGAATCTGACTCAGTTTCTAAAGAATCTGACTCAGTTTCTGAAGAATCCGGCTCAGTTTCTGAAGCGGCGGCCGCTGCTATCCCTTCGGACACTTCACGTACCCTCGATGAATCGGTTAACGCCCTTCTCCAAAAAACGTTTGGGAAAGGCGGCGTAGCGATTACGCGGAGCGATTTTGTCGGAAGCAGATTTTCCAAACAACTGGCTAATCAGGCGGGCATACTCCTTGGTTTGACGCTCTTGCTGATACTGATATACGCATCGGTGCGTTTTAAGCCGCAGTTTGCCATTGGGGCGGTGCTGGCGATAGCGCATGACGCGCTCATTATGGTGGCGTTTATTGCATGGACTCAGATGGAATTCAACACGACAACGATAGCGGCCATTCTGACGATACTTGGTTATTCAATAAACGATACCATTGTTATCTTTGACCGTGTTCGTGAAACGCGCCTTCTCTACCCGGACGATATGTTCAATGGCGTGCTCGACCGAGCCATCACCGAAACACTGAGCCGTACCGTTATAACAACGCTTACCACGATGCTTGCCGTGCTGTCGTTGTACATTTTTACCACCCGGGGGCTTTACCAGAGCGGCCTTGAGATTAGAGAAAAAATCCTCCTTGTACTATCCGAACACAACACCATGAAGGATTTTGCGTTTGCCCTCCTTGTCGGTATGATTTCCGGCGTATATTCAACCATCTTTATAGCCTGCGGCTGGACATCGTTCTGGGATAAAAACATTAAAAGGGAAAAGGCTTAAATTCTGTTGCAAACTATGCGGATGGGAACTACGCTGATTCATTCAGGTTATGATTATGACAAAAACACCGGCGCGCTTGGGACACCGGTGTTTCAGACCTCCACATTTGCCCGCCTCAACATTGACGAAAAACAAGAATACGATTATGCCCGTTCCGGCAATCCTACGCGGAAAGCTTTGGAAGAAACGATAGCGCGGTTGGAGGGGGGGGCTTTGTTGGAAGCCCGGGGCTATGCTTTTTCCAGCGGGATAGCGGCTATAGCGTCCGCGCTGAGTATATTTAGCGCCGGCGACCACATTATTACGGCGGAAGATATTTATGGCGGCAGTTACCGGTTGTTTAACACTTTTTTCAAGCGCTGGGGGCTGGAATATACGGCCGTAGACGCATCCAGCCTTGATGCCGTTAAGGCGGCGCTGAAACCCGCCACGAAAGCCCTTTTTCTGGAAACTCCGTCCAACCCACTCCTCAAAATTGTGGACTTGCGCCCATGCTTTGACTTTGCCCGCGAACACAACCTTATCAGCATTGTGGATAATACCTTTATGACGCCCTATTTGCAGCGACCGCTGGAATTGGGCTGCGATATTGTTGTACATTCCGCCACAAAATTTTTGGGCGGGCATAGCGATGTAATTCATGGACTGGCGGTAACGCGAAACGAAGAATTGGGGCGGCGCGTTTATGCCGTGCAGAATTCTTTTGGCGCGGTGCCCGGGCCGTGGGATGTTTTTTTGGTACTGCGGGGAATAAAAACGCTTAAAGTCCGTATGGAAGAAAGCCAGAAAACAGCGCTTGCCGTAGCCCGTTTTTTGCGGGGGCATAAATCGGTACGCGCCGTTTACTATCCCGGCCTTGACGGGCACCCGGGCAAAGAAATTCACGAAAAGCAAGCGTCCGGCGGCGGCGCAGTGCTTTCGTTCAAAACGGATACCGTAGAACGGGCGCGGGCTTTTCTTTCCCGGGTCAAATTGGCGGCGGCGGCGGTCAGTTTAGGCGGTGTGGAAACAATAGCGAGTTATCCTGTGCTGATGAGCCATGCTTCCGTTCCGCCGGCGGAACGGAAACGGCTTGGTATTACGGATACATTGATTCGTATATCGTGCGGGCTTGAAGACGCAGCTGATTTGATAACTGATTTTAATGACGCTCTTGAATAAAACAGCGTTATTGCTCTATAATAGAAATCAAAGAGGACATAATATGAAAATTTCGAGTGTTATGCTGTTTTTAAGTATAATAACGGCGCAAGGCTTACTATTTGCGCAGGAAATGTCGGTTGAAGATTCATTTCTTCAGGAGTCGGTGGAAGTTCAGATTATTCGTGAAACCGCCGGTTCGATTGATCGTTCAACGCAAATGCAGGCGCTTGACTTTATCAGGCAGCAATTGGACGCGGGGGTGAAAAGCCCGGAAATACGCGAAGTTTTGCGTGATTTGGCGGGACAGGGCACCTATCGTCAGGAACGCGTAAACGGGCGGC
>JAIRPM010000132.1 GCA_031257075.1 Spirochaetaceae bacterium | reverse complement strand
CACGGGGACACCCGAAAGTATCTTGGCGCGGTCGCCGGAATGGTAGTGAACAACAACGAACGCCGGTTTGCGTTAAGGAACGGCTTTTTCGTGATAATCCCCGCCGGCGACACGTTCAATATCATAGAGCCGTCCGGTGAATACAGCCCGCGTGAATGGTAGCGGCCATCGCGCCACGCACGTTGTTATTTTTAGTAAATTGAGCCAAAGACTGCGGTATTTTTGATTGCGTCCAAAACGCATGCCGCATCTCTTGGGGAGATACTTATTTATGGAAAAAACAACAAGGTTTACAAATGTTGAAAATAATGCCGTAAACAATTTACTAAAATTAGGAATAAATATAAAAACAGGAAAAACGTTTGAGGTTTGCGCAAAAGATACCGAAGAAACCAAGCCCCGAACAGAAGCGATAGAAAAATTGTACAGAACGATAAAACTGGAACAGAAAACGAGAGATTTAGCGTACCTTGCGGTATTGGCCGCGACAGAACGCAAAGGGGTAATCCCTTTGTACGTAAAAACCGCAAAATCAAACGGCGCGACACGGGAGGAAATTATCGGCAGTATTCTAATCGGGCTGCCGGCAGTTGGCGATATTGTAGCGCAGGTTTTGCCGGTAGCCCTTGAAACATACGATGAAATAGAACAGTGAACAGCGGGCAGCCCGCCGCCTTACAAAAAGGGGGCGGGTATGCTATATTTTGTGAGCGGATAGCCTATTGGGAATTTTGTAGCAGCAATAGCATTGTTGGAACTGTCAGTTTACGAACAAACCCAATAAGAGAGTCGATTATGCAAACCGAAGAAAGAATAAACCGGCGTATCAAGATACTGCAGATACTTTTTATCGTATTTTTTTTCAGTTATTCGGTGAAATTGTTTTCCATGCAAATTTTACACCGTGAACAACACCAGAAACGGGCTGAGGATATTGCCAAACGCACGAGCATTATTCCCGCGCACCGCGGGGAAATTTACAGCCGCGAATTCAGCGCGCCCATCGTTTATAATACCAATTCCTATGCCGTATATCTGTCGCCGGCGGAAGTGCCTCAGAATTCTATAACGGAAGTGCTTAACAACCTTGCGGAAATTCTTTCAGTTACGCCCGCGCAAATTGAACGGCGGCTGCCGGCGCGTTATTACTATCTTTTTCAGCCTGTTGAAATAGCGACCAATGTTGCCTACGAAGTTATAGCGCGTCTTGCCGAAAACGCTACATCGCTTCCCGGAGTTACTTGGCGGTCTAAGCCTGTCCGCAACTACAGCGAAGCATCTTCCCTTTCACACATAGTAGGCTATGTAGGAGACATTACCCACGATGAACTTATCACCTTGTATAACAAAGGCTACCATACCGGCGATGTCATAGGGAAAACGGGCATAGAGAAACAATACGATGAACTGCTAAAAGGGAAGGATGGCGCGGAAACCCACATTGTTGACGTGTTTGGACGCGAAGCGCACAACCGCGATGTATTGCGCGAGCCTCCCGAAATGGGAAAAAATCTTGTGCTTACGATAGACCGGCGCATTCAAACGCTTGCGCAAAAAGCGCTTGGAGAGCGTATAGGGGCGGTAGTCGTAACGCGCCCGGCCAATGGCGAAGTGCTGGCAATGGTGTCCTACCCATGGTACAACGCGGACATTTTCAACAAAATAGATACGGCAGCGGAATACCAAGCGCTTCTTTCCGACACGAACCGCCCGCTCATCAATCGCGCCATTCAGTCAAGTTATCCTCCCGGTTCTACATTCAAAGTGATAATGACCGCCGGCATAATTGCGGAAAATGCCTATCCCATTGAAAAAACCGTTGAATGTCCGGGGGAGATTTGGTATGGCGACCGATTTTGGAATTGCCATGTGCACAAACCCGGTCATGGCCGGCTTGCCTTGCAGCGGGCGCTCGCGCAATCTTGTGATATTTACTACTGGATTGTAGGGCGCGACTATCTTGGCGTGGAAAGTATCGTCAACTATGCGCAGGAATTCGGTTTTGGTGAATTGACCGGCATAGACCTGCCGGGTGAAATTGCCGGTATTGTTCCCACCCCCCAGTGGAAAAGCCGGCGCTCGCATCAGAAATGGCAAAGCGGCGATACTATGAATATGTCGATAGGACAGGGCGATGTGCTTACCACGCCCATACAGTTAGCCAATATGGTTTCGATGGTTGCCAATGACGGCGTTATTTACAAGCCGCATGTGCTCAAAGAAATACGCGACCCGCTTAACGGTGAATTGGAACAGACGATACGGCCGGAAGTTTTGCGCAAAAGCGATTTGCCGAAAAGTGTTTTTGAACTTGACCGCCAGTTTATGCGCTCGGTAATCAGTGAAGGGACGGCGCAATACCCCCTCAACATCAGAACGGTGGAAATTGCCGGCAAAACAGGTACAAGCGAAGTCGGGTTGAAAAACCGCTGGCATTCATGGTTTGCCGCCTTTGCGCCCTACAAAACCGAAAACCCTGAAAGCCGTGTCGTAGTATCCATTATTGTTGAAGCGGTAAACGACTGGGAATGGTGGGCGCCCTATGCGTCCGCGATAATTTTTCAGGGTATATTCGCAAATCAGACTTTTGATGAAGCGGTTGACGCGCTTGGATTCAGATATGTACTGCCGGTGCTGAACAGGCGGGAATAACCCCGCACAGCGTACACTATACACCGCTCTTCATTTGCGTTATTATAAGGACAGTGTTCAGAAGAATCCCGGACAGAGGCTGGTTAGCAAGTTTTGCGGAAACAGGCAAGTTTACGGGAAGTTCATATACCAAAACGTAGAAAAACGGAGTTTCGGTGTTCTTAAAAAACCTTGACATATTCGGTTTCAAATCTTTTGCGGAAAAAACTCATATTGAGTTTGCCGATGGGATAACGGCGCTTCTGGGGCCTAACGGGTGCGGCAAATCCAATGTTGTAGACGCAATTAAGTGGGTCATAGGCGAACAATCCGCCAAAGCCATGCGCGCCGAATCGATGGAAGACGTGATATTTAACGGGACAGAGACGCGCAAGCCGCTCAATGTAGCCGAAGTTACGCTCACGCTGGCCAACGATACGGGCATCCTTCCCATCGATATGCCCGAAGTGCAGATACGCCGCCGGCTCTACCGGTCGGGCGAGAGCGAGTACTTTATCAACAGCCGGCAAGTACGCCTAAAAGAAGTGCGCGAACTCTTTTGGGACACCGGTGTCGGAAAAGTAGCCTATTCGGTGATGGAACAGGGGAAAATCGACCAGGCGCTTTCCTCCAAACCCGAAGAACGCCGCTATATTTTTGATGAAGCGGCAGGCATCAACCGGAACAAGGCAAAAAACCGCGAAGCCGAGCAGAAAATAGCCCGTTTTGAAGAAAACATCAAACAGGTCAACATTATGCTGGCGGAAACAAAAAAAAATTACGACACGCTCAAAATACAGGCGGAAAAGACGCTCCAATACCGTGCCGTCAAGAACGGGATTTTCGAACTTGAACGGGATGTACAATTGCTGCGTTTGAAGTCATTCCGCGACAGCCGTGACGCGCGCAATGAGACAATTCACAAAATGCGGGAAGAACGGGACACAGTGCAGGCTGAATTGAAGTCGATAAATGATTCCGTTACCGAAAACATGGACATAGTAAACGCGCTTGAAGCCGAGCATGTCGAAGCGCAAAAAGTGCTGTTTGGCCTTGCAAAAGAAAAACAAGGCATTGAAAGCGGAGTACGGCTTTTGACCGAACAGCGGGCAGACGCAAAGAATCAGATAAGCCAGAATGAAGGGCGTGAGCGGGCTATAGGCATCAAAATCGAAGAATTGGAAGATGACGCGGCGGAACAAGACGGCGAAGCGCGCGATTATCGCCAGAAAGTAGAATCGATAGAGCAGAACATTCACCAATTTGACGAAAATATTACCCTAACGGCAGGGGCAATGACCCGCAATGACGATGAGATAACTTTGTGCGAGACCGATATCGGAATGTTGGGAGAGGCACAGGCGGCACTGGAAACACAGTTAGAATCCATAACGGATGACATTGTCGCGGCGCTGGATTCCGGGCTTAAGGAAGCGGGTTATTCGGCGGCCGGCCGGCGGGATGCCCAGGCGGCGCTTGGCAATGCCATTGACCGGTTAAAAACCCTGCTGTCAGGCCGGACGGCGCTTGCCGGCGAACTTGCGGCGGCGGCCGGCCGTGCCGAAGAGAGCGGCGCCGGTATCAATGCGCCGGAAGTCCGTAAAGTCTCTGAAAGCCTTGAAGCCTCTTTAACAGAAGCGCTTGCCCAACTTGACCATATCAAAGAACTGTTCACCGCATACAGCGCGTCTACGCCGGCATTTATCGACGAATTCCGTGCCCCCGAAGGTATTGTTACCAAAAAGAGAGCATTGGACGCGCAGATAGCCGGTCAAAAAGAGGGAGCAAAGGCGCGGCGCGAACGCATAGCCGTTTTACGCAAAGAAAACGAAACGCTCAATGTCAAAATCGGCGAATACCGGCAGACTTTGGGAGAATTGCGTGTTCAGAAAGCACAAATGACCGCGCAGGCGGCAAACGCCGAAGACCGCGCAAAACTGCTCCGCCGTGAAGTAGCCAGTCAAACAGCCCAGCGCAAGGTGCTGCGGGATGACCTCTTTTTGGGACGCAAACGGCTTGACGAAATTGACGAGCGCATTAACGAAGCGGAAGAATCCCTTGCGGACATTGAGCGGCGCGGTCATGAACTTTCCGCCAAAATGGAAAAACTGGAAAAGGACATTGAGCGGCACAATAGCGAACTTTCCGGCAAGCGGGACGATATTACCAAAGCCAATTCCCGCATAACCCGCATCAATAGCGGTATCGAAAAAGAGCAGTTGGAACTGGTGCGCGCCGAAACAGAAATTAAAAATATACAGGACAATTTCCGTGAAACCCATTCCCGCGACCTTATGGAATTTGAAGAACGCATCTATTTGATAGATGTTCCCGTTGCGGATTTGCGCGAAAAATTAGCGGCAGCGCGGGAAACGTTGCGCGGGCTTGGGCAGCCCAACCTTATGGCACCGGAAGAATTTAACGAAACCAAAGAACGCTATGATTTCCTTGCCGGCCAGATTAACGATATTTTGACGGCGCGGGAACACGAAGAGAAAATAGCCGCCGAAATCCGCGCCGAATCCTCCGCGCTGTTTTTGGAAACCTATAACAAAATCAAACGGAATTTTCATAATATGTTTCGCCGGCTGTTTGGAGGCGGCAAAGCCGAACTGCGCTTGACCGACCCAAACCATATTCTAGAAAGCGGCATCGAAATCTACGCGCAGCCGCCGGGTAAAAAACAGGAAAACATATCACTTCTTTCCGGCGGCGAAAAGTCAATGACGGCGGTCGCGCTGCTCTTTGCAACCTATATGGTCAAGCCTTCCCCTTTCTGCCTGCTCGATGAAATTGACGCGGCGCTCGACGAAGACAATGTTGTCCGCTTTACCAATATGCTTGCCGAATTCGGGCGCACAAGCCAATTTATCGTTATAACCCATAACAAAAAAACCGTACTGGGCGCGTCTACACTGCTTGGCGTTACTCAAAATGAAAACGGCATCACTACGATGGTTGCCATCCGTGTTGAAAACAAAGACGAAGCGAAACGCCAGCAAACCCTGCCGTCCGCCGGCTTCCAACCCTTTGAAGAAGAGGATGTCCCCGAAGAAGAAGGGCGCGAACTGCCGCCCGGTATTGATGACCCCGCCGCTGTAGACGCGGAAATCCTAAGGCCGGTAAAGTACGGAAGCATGGGGAAGCACTGATTACATTGATTCTCATCAGCGTTTCACTAGGCGCCTTTGGCCAGCGTGTCTTGCAGCGTTTTTCGCACAGCACCGGGGCCTTCGAGCATCTGTTCAAAATAGCGTTCGATTTTTTCACCCAAGCCCGCTTCGTACAAATCGCTGCCGAATATTGCTTTGTTTGAAAGCACCGGTTTCAATTTCCCTTTACCGGAAGCCGGTTCGCCAAGCCGCGTCCCTGCCAATTCCTTTTGCAAGCCGGATAAAAGCGGATCAGGGCTGGGAGTGAAAGGCTTTCCCGCATCGTCTACGCCGAGCAAATAACGGCACCATGCGGCCAGTGTGAGCGGAATGTACTTTAGCGCGGTAACATCAAGCCCATTCTTGCCAGCAGCGTTTTTATACGCCTTGATTGTTTCACCAAAACGCGGGGCTAGTTTCTGCGAGGTATCGGTTGCGATACGCTGCGGCGTATCGGGAATATTCGGGTTGGGGAGGCGTTTATTGAGAACTTCGTCTACAAACACAGCCGGTTTTATGATGCCGGGGTCGGTAACAACGGGCATGCCTTCGTCAAAAGCAATTTTTTCCACGAGCGCTTTGAGGCAGGCATCTTTCATTTCCGCCGCTATCGATGTATAGCCTAGAAGGCAGCCAAAAACAGCAAGCGCCGTGTGCAGCGGGTTTAAGCAGGTACAAACTTTCATCCGCTCTACCATGTCAACTTTTTCACGAGTTGTAATATAAACGCCTCCTTTTTCGAGCGGGGGCCGCCCATTGGGGAAAGCGTCTTCGATAATCAGGTATTCGGCTTCTTCGGTGTTTACGAAAGGGGCCGTTACCGAACCGCGCCCGGATTTTACTATCTCCATTCCGCCCAACCCTGCCGCCGCCAGTTGCTTTTGCACGGACTCCGAAGCGTAGGGAGTGATTTTATCTATCATAGAAAGCGGGAAGCCGACATGGGCAGGATTGTCAAGCCACAAAACAAAGTCTGAATTGACAACGCGGCGCGCCTGCCATTCGCGGGCAACGGTGAGTATCGCGTCTTTTAATTTGTCGCCGTTATGCGAAAAGTTATCGGTAGATATAAGAGCAAGCGGCGCGCCGCCTTTTTGGAAACGTTCATAGAGGAGGGCGGCAAGTTTAGTCATAGCATGAGAGAGGACGGCGCTTCCTGGCCCCGCATCGAATTCTGCCTTCAATTCAGGAAGGAAATTGCCGTCCATACCGCGCAGGGCATAGCCCTTTTCAGTTATGGTAATAGTTACCAGTTGGAGGGAAGGGTTGGCAAAGATGGCTTTGACACGGTTCCAGACAGCGGCATCCGCAGGGTTTGCCGCAAGGAATTCCGGCACAGCGCTGATAATCTGTTTATCAAGCGTACCGTCCGCTTTCATAACAACACGGAGAAAAAGGTTGTCGTATTGAGTGTACAGTTTACCAATACTGGCAAAATCGCCGGGCACGAGGGCTACAATGCCGCTGTCCATAAGCCCCGCATCTATAAGCCGCTGTGCTATCATTGCATGGTAGGCTTTGAATAGGTTGCCCGCTCCAAAGTGCGCCCAGCGGGGCGCTTCCGCCGTCCGTTTTGCAAGCGCTTCCGCTGAAACCGCGCTTATTTCAACTCCCGCAGCGGCGAATTCCGCTTTTCTTTCCTGAATGGCTTTCCTGTTAATTGTAAGCATAGTGTTCTCCTCTTGATGAGAATATCCTATTAAAAGATGTATGGAAAGCAGGGCAACTTTTACCCCTTTCCCCTATTTGTGTCAACTTTATTCCAGGACGCGACGGTTGTTGGTTGTTGGTTGTTGGTTGTTGGTTGTTGGTTGTTGGTTGTTGGTTGTTGGTTTCTGGTTTCTGGTTGCCGGTTGCCGGTTGCCGGTGTTTTGTCCGATATTGCAGTTTTAGTGGGTGGTGAGTAGTGGGTGGTGAGTAGTGTTTGTCCGATATACCGGTTCTAACGGTTCTACCGGTGCTATCTGCGTTAGGCAAGATATATTTACCCGAACTACCGGCAACTGGAAACCGCTATCCCCCTCTTGCACAAAACCCCGCCTTGTGTAGCCTACTCTCGTTATGAAGAAAGTAGAGACGGCTTGCATCGCCAAGAATAGCGCCGGTATGCCTTACCTACAAAAAAACGCTAAAGTTTTAGCGCATTCTGCCGACTCTCTCTCTCTCTCTCAATACATAGTATCGAATTCGCTATTCGCCTCTGGGGACTGGGAGCAAGGGATAGGTCTGCCCAAATGACAGCCGCCGATGTTTCTCCGGTTCCGGCAGCGGAGGTGCTGTTAGATGTACAAATCGCGCCTCATACTGAGTGTTTTGCTTTTCTTGTTGACCAATTCAACATTGGGTGCGAAGCCGAGTTTCCTAGAAAAATCCAGAACACCGGTGTCGTGTTCGATGTCAGCATCAACAGTGAGGAAGCGGGCGGCACAGTAGGGGTTAATAGCGCTGCGGGCGATAAGATTGGCATGGTAAACCATGTATGTCCCCAAACCTTTGTAGCGTTGCTGAAAAGAGCCGGCAACCGCCAGTTTGGCAATCTTCATAGCGGGAATGGTCTTGAAAGGGTAGTTAAGTTTGTGCAATTCTCTTTCGGCAGTAGAAAGCCGTACCGCATCGGCAATAAGCGACATATAGGCAGCAATCGCGCCGTTTTCCCGTTCCCAGAGAAGCCATGTTTGGGCGACATGGTCATCCTGAGCGCGAAAAGCGTCATCTCTCAGATAATTTGCATACTCCTCGATACGGCACCGGAAGGCACTGACCGGCGCG
>JAIRPM010000071.1 GCA_031257075.1 Spirochaetaceae bacterium | reverse complement strand
AAGAATACCGTTTCCGTATTCTGCCGCTCAATGAGGGGGGGGGGGTATTTGGGTTGTGCGGCCCCAAACATTGCGGAAAAACGGCCGCCGGTGCCGCGCTTTCGGGCTGTTCCTTTATTGACCTTGATGTAGAAATAGAGTCTGTTTCCGGCAGAACCGCCCGCGAACTTTATGAAGAAGGCGTTGATATTTTTCGCGCTGCCGAAACGGCGGCGCTGCGCCAAGCGCTAAGCGCGGCATCCGGTACCGTGCTTGTTATTGCCGCAGGCGGCGGGATTACCGACAACACGCCCGCAATGGCGCTCTTGAAAGAAAGCCGCGCAGCGCTCGTTTTTCTGCGGGTAAGCGCAAAAACCGCATGGGAGCGTATACGCGCCCGGCCGCTTCCGCCTTTTTTGCGGACAAAAAACCCGGAAGAAACGCACCGGCTGCTCCACGAACGCCGGAACGCCAATTGCAAAAAAGCCGCCGCTTACACCATCGAAGCCGAAGGGAAAACACCCGTCCAAATTGCGGCGGAAATAGCGGCGCTCTTTGAGAAGCGCTGACTTGTGCCCCATTCGCTCTCCGCGGAGTTAATTGGCATGGGAAGAGGGGTATTCTTTTAAAAAATCAATCAAAACATATTCCCAGCCCAAAGATTTTTGGGATGAATCGGTAAAGGCGAGAAAGAGGTTATAGATATAGGCGCGGATTTCGGCTCCGGCGGTTTCGGGTATTTCATTGCCGGCATTGCGCAGCAGAGCATCGGCAAAGCGGAAGGTTTCGGCACGGGTAAAAAGCGCCGGAGCAAAGTTGTGTATGGCAAACATTCCTGCTGCCACACAGTTGACGCTGTGCTGTTTTACAAAAAGAATCGAATCGGTAATAGCAACGGCATGGCGGAAAAGGCCGTTAAGTTCTTCGTAAAACGAGCCGTCTTCGCCCAAACATTCCATAATATATTTCATTTTTGTATATAAAAAAACCACAATCATTACATGGAGGCTGGGAATGCACATCAAGTGCGGGTCAAAAGCATATATTACATTAAACAAAAAAGATTTGGCATAGTGCGGGCGGTTTGTTGTCGACATTATTTGAGAATAGATACGCGCCGCAAATTGATACATTGATTCAACTTCTTTCAAATATTCTTTTACATAGGGTTTTGCGCGATTCCCAAAGTTGTGCAGTAAAAAAGCAAGGGCGCGAATCCAGCATGGGCTGAAATCCATATAAATACCGACATAACGCGGAGAAAATGGTATTTTTGCGTCAAGCGGATGTTCAACATTTACGACAGGGATGTACATCTTTTTTTTGTATACTTTTTTTTGCAGGCCAAAAAAATTCGTATTGATAGAACGCAATGTGCGGCAAGCCTGCACCCAAAAACATGGATGGATTAGGATGCGCAGCGCTGAGCCTGCCGTTGTCCTTTTAAGCATATTTTTCTTTGCCATAACGTACCCTGCAAAAAGCCTCTAAGGCAACGTTGATTACATTGACTCTAATCAGCGTTGCCCTAAACTTCAGTTTTGCAATTGCTTCCTTGTATGTGCCATGATAGACTGTTTTTACTTTTTAGTATAGCCTTGCAGGTACTGTGTTTGGTGTTGCGGTAAATTCTATTGTTATTCTTGTATGTTCGCTGTTGGGCCGTTTTTGTTTGCGAAAAATACCTGAACGTTTTGAGCGTATTCTCAAAAAATCTATCGGCCTTTCCATCATCTATGTCGGGTTAAAAGGCGCTTTTGACAATGAGCGGATGCTGCTCTTGATTATGAGCATGGTGATAGGTGCCATTGCGGGAGAACTTATCGACATAGACGCTCTTTTTAACAAGGCCGGCCGCTGGGCGGAACGGTGCTTAAGCGGCGGCGCGGCGGAAATGTCTGTTTCCGGCGGAGCCTTTTCGCGGGGGTTTGTACAGTCAAGCATACTCTTTTGTTCGGGGGCAATGGCCATAGTCGGGTCTATGCAGAGCGGCCTTGAAGGCAGATATGAAACGCTTTTTGCCAAATCAATTTTGGACGGTTCTATTTCAGTAGTTTTTTCGGCATCATTGGGGCCGGGCGGTCTCGGTGTTGCCTTTTCCGCCATATCGGTTTTTATCTATCAAGGGGCAATAACCGTGCTTTCCGGTTTTCTCCGCAATGTACTCACGCCGGAAATTGTCCGCGAAATGTCCGCCGCCGGCTCCCTCCTTGTTGCCGCTATAGGCTTCAACTTTTTGGAAGTAAAAGAAATCAAAGTTGCCAATCTGATACCTGCCGTCTTTATTCCCGCCCTCTACATTGCGCTCATAGAACCGGCGGCGCTGAAACTTGCCGGTTAGCCTGTGTTAAACGGGAACACGGGTTTTTATTCGCGCAGTAAAAGCAGTTTTTCAGGGGGAAAATAAAAGAGCGCGGGAAACGGCGCCCCCCGTTTAACTTTCCACCAAATTTCTTTTGATGACGGCGCGCCGGCATTGGTAAAGAGAAATACGGTTTCAAATAGTTCGTCCCCATAGCGTGTCAGAGCGGGGCGCAAATAATTGGGGCCGGCGGAAAAATTTCGCTCTGCTTCTTCGATATCATGGGCGCGAATTCCCACATGCGTTATGCCGGGCGGTACGATTTGCGGTAAACGCAAAGGCAATTCCCAGTCCGCGGCATACAGTTCGTGCGCGCCTGTCCGGCGCGCCGGAGAAATATTTTTGCAGCCGGTAAGCCGCGCCGCCGTAACCGTACCGGGATTTGCGAACACTTCTTCGCGGCTTCCCGCACAAAGGGGCTTTCCCGCATCCATCACTAAAATTTCCGGGCATAATTTGTACGCTTCATCGCGGCTATGCGTTACCAAAACAGCCGTAGTGTATCCGGCAAGGATTTCCAAAAATTGGAAATGCATAAATTCGCGGAGGCTTGCGTCGAGCGCCGAAAATGGTTCATCCAAAAGAATAAAATCCGGTTCCGAAGCAAGAAGGCGCGCCAATGCGAGACGCTGCTGCTGGCCGCCGGAAAGTTCATGCGGTTTGTGCCGCTCAAACCCGGAAAGTTCCATTTTTGCAAGCCATGCGCGGGCACGGTTCTTTTTTTCGGCTTTTGAGTACGATTTTGAAGAAAGCGCGGCCAGGACATTATGGAGTGTGTCCATCGCGGGAAAAAGGGCATAATTCTGAAAAAGATAACCGGCCTGCCGCATGCGTGGCATAAGGTTTACCTTTGCCTGCGAATCAAAAAGAACGCGGCCGTTTACTTCGATGCGGCCCGCATCCGGCGTTTCAATACCCGCAATGCATTTAAGCGTCATGCTCTTTCCTGAACCGGACGCGCCGAGAATCGCGAGATGGCCTTTTGCCTCAAAATGGTTGTCCAGCGTAAAGGCGCTGCCCCCCCCCCTCCCCGGAAATTTTTTTGTAATGCTGACTTCTATGCTCACCGCGATTTCCATCCAGAAAAATAATTCATCAGAGCGACAACAATAAACGAAAACAGTACAATGATAAGCACATACTTCCCCGCCATGTCCAAAGCGCCGGCGGCTGTTTCGGAATAAATAGCCAGCGGAAGTGTACGCGTTTTTCCGGCTATATTACCGGCAATCATAGATGTAGCGCCGAATTCCCCAAGCCCCCGAGCGAAGGCAAGCACCGCGCCGCCTACTATGCCCGGCAAAGCCGTAGGTAAACTTATCTTCCAAAAAATAGCCCATTCGCTTAGACCCAGCGTCCGCGCCGCCTGCTCGAGCGCCGGGTCTATCTGTTCCAATGCGCCCCGCGCCGAACGGTACATAAGCGGAAACGACAGCATAACGGCGGCTATTACGGTTGCTCCCCATGAAAAAACTATTTTCACCGCAAAAAAACGGATGAAAAACGCGCCAACCGGCCCGTTTATGCCAAAAATAATGAGTAAAAAAAATCCCGCGACGGTGGGCGGCAGTACAAGGGGCAGTGTGAAAAGGCCGTCGAGAGCCATTTTTATGCCGCGCCGTTTAATACCGGCGGTGAATTTCGCCGCTGCTAAACCTAAAAAAAAAGTCACGAATATTGCCGCCGAAGCGGTTTTTACCGAAATGAGTACCGGTGATAAATCCATATCGTATTATATTGGAAAAATACCTGCATACGCAAGGATGCGTGCGCGCACGCCTTATATTTCCGGGTAATCGCTGTTGAAAAAAAGGTTATACTGCAATTTTGCTTGGCGCAAAAGCATATCGTAGCCATTCAACGTAGGGCAGCCGGCGGCGGCGGCGCGGGCAAGAAAAGCGGATTGCGTCGGGACGTACACCAAATCCATAACGATTTCAGTGCCGCGGAATTTATACGCCGGCAGAGGGTCGTCTTTGCAGCCTGCGCCCATACCGACAGATGTCGTGTTGATAATTATATCCGAATAATTTCGTATTTTATTCAATGGAATTTCGTTGAGGCTGCCCGCGGCAAAACCGTATTTGTCGGCGAGTTCTTCCGCTCTGCCCCGGCTTCGGTTTATGATAAAGGCTTTACCGCCTAGTCTCCAAATTTGATACAACGCAGCCCGCGCCGCGCCTCCCGCGCCAATGATAGTGATTTTCATTCCGCGAAAACTTTTTTTGCCTATAAAATTGAGCAGCGAACCGGAAAAACCGAGCGTGTCGGTATTGTAACCGGCCCAGCCTTCTTCCGTACGTACTATTGTGTTGCATGCTCCTAAATTCTGTACATCGGCGCTTTGGCTTGTTAAATATTTTAATATATTTTGTTTGTGCGGTACTGTTACCGAAGCGCCGCGCACATCAAGCATTTGCGCAAGCCGAATAAAAGATTCATCAGATTCAGAAGGGAAGGGGACATATATTGCGTTCATTTTTTCACGGGTAAAAACAGTATTAAAGAGGAGAGGGCTGGCGGTAACTTTCAAAGGGTAGCCCAAGATACCGTACACGGCTGAATCAGGCTTTATTTTGCGGAAACGGTATGTATCGCAAAGTGTTCTGGGGTCGAGTTGGCCGGGGGCGGGGGGGATACCGGCACCTGTTTCCGGTGCGTAAGCATAGGTCCACATTGAGCCTATTTTTGATGTGAGAATCCGCGTACTCACTCCCGCGCTGCCCATAGCGATAAGTATTTTGTCAAGGCCGTTCAATTCCCGCGCGGCGGCGTATATCATGATAACATCATCCAGCGTGTTCACCGGGGCGGCATATTTAACAATTTCATCGCCAAAATGAACAAGCGCTTTGACCCGCGCCGTGATAGCGGCGGCGGATTCAGGAGGGCTGGAAAGATGCAGAGAACGGATTACCCGTGTGCCGAAAGCGCGCGCCGCTTCTTCAAGACTGGGGACATCGACATCTTCTTCTATATCAAAATAGGCGAAATTCATGCGGCGGTCGGCTTCCGCGTAGGCAAGCGCGTTGCCGATAAGCGTTAAGCGCCCGCTTTCGGTGCCATTGTACGAGCCGCCGTCGGATTGCCTGCGTATGGTCAGAACAACCGGCATACCGGCAAGCGCGGGGAAGCGGCGTATTAAAAAACGTTCGTTGGGAAGAAGTTTATCGACGCGCAATTCAACTAAATCAATATAAGCGCGGTGCTGTTCCAAAACGCGCAAATTTTCTTCTAATGTTTTTTCGCATAAACACAAGCAAATTTTTGACATTATTTATATTCTCCCGAATTTTGTTACAGGCCAATAGCGGAATAAGGCTTTCGCGGCTATTGTTTTTGCCTGAATCTGCCCCCATGTACGCGAATCATTAGTGTTTGTCCTGTCATCCGATATGACGTAATAGGCATCTTGCCCTAGTACAATAGTGTCCATAGTGCCGGAAAACGGCACCGCTTTGTCCCAAAGCGCTGGAACTTCGGGAATATTCGGAGTGTACAAATCTTTTGATAATTCAAATTCGGTATAGGTGTACATATCATCCGCCGGTTTTACCCGCATAACAAAATTGGTCATAGATACTTCATCGCCTGGAAGCGCTATTACACGTTTAAGAAAAAGGCGTTCATCTTTTTTTATAAAACTAAAGCGCCCCAGAGTCGCAAACCGGCACAATTTATCGGCGAAAAACACCAGTATATTGTGTTTTGTTTTTCCTTTTATATTGACAAGCACAACATCACCGCGCCGCACCGGCAGATGTTTTGTCAGCGGGAAATTGGGAAACAATTCCCTTATGCCGAATGACAGGAAAACAACCCGCTCGCCGGGCGCTATGCCGGGCATCATCGCGGTGTTGCGTATTTCGCGGGTTGTGATAATAAACGTTGTAAGAACAAGATGCACAAGAAAAAAAACGCTTATTCCCAAAAGAACTATCAATTTTTTAATATTTTCAGTACGCTGTTCGGTGTACGAAAATTTTTGCTTTTTTTCAAACATATATCACCTAATCATGCCGACACGCCGGAGCGGCAAATATTTTAAAAGACCGCGTCCGAGTACTTTTGATTCTTTTACCGGGCCAAAATACCGGCCGTCGTGCGAATTGTCACGGTTGTCCCCCATCGGCAGTATGCGGCCTTCTGGTACATACCAGCCCGCTGTGCGCCGTGTATAGAGCGCCGAATAACGGCTGTCATAGGGGAAAACGCCGCGCAGCGCGGCAAGCCATGTTGTATTATAGGTAATTTCGTTTATATACCGAGGCTGGCGGCTTTGCGCGGCGGCAGAGGCGGCGGCGGCGGGCGCTTCAACGCCCAGAAACGAATACGCGTCAACGGCCGCCGCTGCTTTTAACTGCGGGTATTCATCAGGCTTTATAGCCCGTGTTATACGGTGATTCCAGCCGCGCTGTTTATTGTATTCGTTTTCATCTACATAACGCGTCTCGCCGGCAAATTTAACGCGCATATCTCCGTTATAATTAACAAAATGGTCGCCCGCCGTTCCGGCCGCACGTTTAATTAAAAAATGCGCTTTTGGCTTTCCGTTTTCATCGCGGTCTATATCAACAATACTTAATGTAAGCATATAGAGTATCCGCTGGGTTATATCAAAGACAGGCCCATTGGGTATATAGGCGGGATTATCAAAAATAATTACATCATTACGCGCGGGACGCGCCAATCCCGGCAGTTTGGCGATGCCCGGCAGCAGTTCCGGGCCGTAAATCAGTTTGTTTACAAAGATATGGTCGCCAACTTCAAGCGTGTTTATCATTGAGCCGGAAGGAATTTGATAAGCCTGAAGCGCGTATTGATTGACAAGCAGTACTACGCCCGCCGCCCAGATAAAAGCTTCCAGCCAGTCAACAGCCCAATGTTTTTTTGACTGCCTTTCTTTGTGCAGGCGTTTGCGGCGGGCGCGGCGCGTCAGGCAGGTTTCTGTTATTCGTTCCAGAGCGCTGTACAATGCGTCCAGCGTTCCACCTTTTTGTTTTGTTCCCATGTAATTCCAGTATACCGCATAAAGCAAAAACGAAAAAGGCACTGATTGCCTTATGGTTTGAATCCTTTTTTTATTGCCTGCGATAATTTATTTTTTAGAAAATTATTTTCTTTTTTTATTTTCGAAATTTCAAACTGCTGCGTTTTTACCGTTTCTATCAAATCTCCATGAGAGAGAACATCTGAATGTAACAATTCACCGATATATTCTCTTTTGCTTTCAAAATCAATTTCCGCTTCCAGCGCCGCTTCTTCAAAACTTTCATCTATGCGGTCATGAAGCAATATATCGGTTTCTGTATCCTGCATAATTTTATCCGCGATGCGGAATATCGCCTGCGACAGCACCGATTGCGGCTTGTATACTGTTATCGGAATGCGCGATGACAGGCTTATGTCCTGCAGCGTATCGCGGTACATTACACCGAGATGTTCCAGGCGCACACCCAAATAATTTTCGCAGGAACGGCGTATTTTCATCGCGACATCGGCATCTTTGGGGTCTTCGAGCATGTTAAGTACAAGTTGAGGGTGAAAATGCCCTATAAGCGTTTGGAATTTCTCAAATGATTTTTCATCTATCTTTTCTATTTCTTCGAGCATTTTCGGAAGATAGAGCATTTTTAGCCCTGAACCTTGTTTGCGCAATTTTTCAAGATATTCCCAGGAGGGGCTTCCTTTTTTGAAGGCGGTGTACATCAATCTGAATACGGCGTTTTTCAAAAAGACATACGCGTTCAAGGTTGCGGTTACGGCGGGGGTGCTGACAATGAGGCCTTTCCCGGACACCAAAAAGAAATCGAGGATAGATTGATGCGTTCCCGCACCCAAATCAAGTATCAAATAATCGCTGTCAAGCGCGAGAAGCCGGCGGATTATGGCATTGCGTTGTGCGGCTTTCAGGTTCGCGGCGCCGGGCAATTCGGCATCGCCGGCAATAAAACGCAGATTAGGCACATCAGTGCCGCAAATCACTTTGGAAAAATCACTCTTGGTGTCAGCAAGAAAATCGCCGATAGTCCGCTCAGGCTTGCGCTGCCCTATAATCAAATGAAGGTTGGACGCGCCCAAGTCAAGGTCGGCAAGTATGACTTGTTTTTCCGCCTGCGCGAAGGCTACAGCCAGGTTTGCCGCTACAAGCGATTTTCCTACACCGCCCTTTCCGCTTGCTATCGGAATTATTCTCATACGTCTCTTAACCTTGGCCGGCTATTCTTACATCGAATCATAGGCAAGTTTATCAAAGGAAACAGCCGTCCAGCCGTTTTCCCCGAGCGCATAGGTTCCGGCGCGCTGTCCGCCTTCATTGTAAAAAGCGGCGAACCCGGCGGGAAAACTGTCGGCGTTGAGCGCGACTCCCGAAGAAATTTTGATTCTATATACAGGATTGTCATCAAATGCGGCGGCACCGATGAGCCTGACGGCCGGTGGGATAACAATATCGCCTAAACAATTTGACGCGAATGCTTTTTCGCCGATAACAGTAACGCTTGCGGGAAAACTTACCGATTGGAGCGCTTTTCCGGCAAATGCGCCGGGCGCTATGCCGTTAACGCGCCGGCCTTCTATGCCATAAGGAATTACCAGTATTTTGTTTTTGCCGCTATAGCCGGCTATAGATATAAATCCGCCGTCAAGGTGTACTTGCCATTCTCCGGCGGCAAACGTCTTGGTTTCGGTTTTGACAGCCGGTTTCGGACTTTGCCGTTCCATCTGCCGTGCCGCCGGAGGGGAGGCCTGCGGCGGCATAGCGCGTGTTACGGGAGGATGAGCCGGCTGAATGGGCGGCGGCGGCATTGCCGGCGGTAGTGTCGGCAATGCCGCTGTTGGTGGCGGCGTGGACGGTAATGGCGGGGGTAATGCCGGCGGCAGGCTCGGATATTTCTGCGGGGTTTGGCTTTCCGCGCGTAGCGGAGGATAAGGGTAAGAAGGGGCAGCAGGCGGGCTGCGGGAAATTTCAGGGTAATCAAAAGTGCTTAGAGGCTCGTCAATTGATTCGCGTTCCGCTACCCATTGGCCGTTTTCTTTACGGTACCTTATCCGTTCCTGTACCGGTTCTGTATCCGCCGTTTCCAAATTGGTAACGGTAATTTCAGTTGTTTCTCCGCAATTTTCCCATTCATCGTCAAAATAGAGGTCGATATCTTCGGATGGCGGCGTTACAGTCTGTTTTTGTTCGGGCATGGCGGGCGGCTGCTTGCTTTTAACCGGCTGCGGCTGAGGGGCGGCGGCGTTGCCGCCGGAACCGGCAAAAACGCCTTCCCGTTTTGCCGGCGCGGCGGCTGCTTTTGCCGAAGGCCGGCGGTTTTGAGGCAATTTTGCCGACAATTCAGGCACATTCACCAAAAGATTGTTGTCGAACGAATCGCTTTCAATTTCCGTCAAATTTTTGGGGACAATCACATCATTGAATTTATTGCCGGTAAAAGATTCTTTGCCTATTTTCCGCACAGAAGAGGGAATAATTACGCCAAGGAGGGCTTTGTTTTTGAACGCGCCGTCATCGATAACCGTAACGGGAAATCCCCGGATAAGAGCGGGGATTTCAATGTCCCGTTCTTTCCCATTATAACCGGTTATTGCTATGCCGATACTTCCGTTATGAATTTCTGTCCGGTACTCAAAATCTTCAATAGATTGAGCGGATAGGATGGAGCTTGTGAGCGCCGCATACAAAAAAAAAGCGCAAATTCTTTTCATAACTTCATCATCGGCAAAATTCGCCTTGAAAATAAACGTTCTATTCAGGCTGCCTGTTAGCACTTATTCAGACTGGGTTAAACTTGCTTTTTGCCGGATACTGTTTTATAATAGAGGGAATTGCGGGATTTGCCTGCTGCCTGCCGTGTAGCGGCACGGCGGCGGCCGGCCTATGAGGTTTATATCAATGTACAAGAAAAAAGAAAAACCATTTTTTACCTATTTGACCGTAAGTGAAGAGGACGAAAAGGCCGGTATGATTTGTACGGACGCCGGTTTTTGCGAAGTCCCCGCTCATACCGAATATCCTCCAAACCGCCTGCTTCATCCCGAATTGTACCGGCAGGTGGCGCACGGCAGAACCCTGAACGAATTTCAAATAATTTACATAACTGCGGGAAAAGGTACATTCGAAGTAGGCGAGCGCGTTTACAGCGTAAAAGAAGGCCATGCGCTGCTCATACTCCCGGGTGAAAAACATCTGTATAAACCGGACGAAACAACCGGCTGGACTGAGTACTGGGTAGGCTTTAAGGGGGAAGTTTTTTCAAATATGCTGAAACGGAATTATCTGCGCAGCGATACAGTTTATTTTGAGCCGGGTGTGCATCCGCATTTTTTGACAATATTTGAAACAATACTCAACGAAGTCTATACGCAGCAACCGCTGTATCAAATTAAAACATGCGCCCTTATTTTTCTGCTCATTGCCGATTTGCTTTCCCGTGAGCGCCGCCGTTCCCAGCCCGGCCATTACGAACAGATAGTCGAAAAAACAAAATATGTTATGTCTCAAAAAATATACGAAACAATTTCTTTGGAAAATCTTGCCGCCGAAATCGGATTCAGCACATCGCGCCTGAATGAGATTTTCAAAACGTACACCGGCATGACACCCTATCAGTATTTTATTGATATAAAAATCTACGAAGCAAAAATTCTTTTGGAACAAAAAATGAGCGTAAAGGAAACAGCCTTCAAACTCGGTTTTAACGACCAGTATTATTTTTCACGTTTGTTCAAAATCAAAACAGGCATAGCCCCTTCTGATTGGAAGTAAACTCAAATTACCGCGCTGTTTCGAGCAGGCGTTTTGCGATGCTGCCGGCATCAAGGAGGGGGGCGGCGCAAAGAGCGTCAGGGTCTGTGTTTTCTCCACCGGCGCGAATTTCCCAATGGAGGTGGGGGCCGGTTGCCAAGCCTGTCGAGCCCGATTCGGCAATAAGCTCGCCTTGTTTAAGCAACTGCCCTTTGGCGGCTAAAACTTTTTCTAAATGGTAGTAGAGCGTATAAAGCCCGGGCGCATGTTCCAGTACGACAGAATTGCCGGTAACGATACGCGGCCCGGCAAATACAACCTTGCCGCCGGCCGGCGCGTATACTTTTGTTCCTGTTGGAACGCCGTAGTCTATACCGGCATGTATGGCCGTATCACGTTTGCCATTAGAATAAAGATAAACGCGCCGGTCGCCAAAAAAACTTGTTCGGCGCGTGTTTGCCGGCACCGGCGGGACAAACGCCGCCGCTTTCAAATACACCGTACTGCCGGCGCTGTTAAGTATTTCCTGCAAGCGCAGCGCTTCAGCGGTTTTGCGGGGGTCGGGACTCGTGCGCAAAGCGGTATTACCCGCATTAAGCGGTATTTCTTCAGCGGCAAAATCGCGCCCGCGCGCTTCAATCGTAAGTTCCGCAAGAATACGGGAAGGGGATTGGTCCGAAGCATGACTTTCAATTTCAATAAGCAGCCGGCCGGCGGGCGCAGTCGAGGGGATAGCAAGTATAGCGGCATAGGCCGTCCGTTCATTAACAGTGCCGGGAGCGTCAACGGGAAAATCAAAACAAACAGCGGAAGAAAGTTTTTTGCGCGCGCTGCCCTTTCCTTCCGAAAGAGCAAAAAGAACAGCCCGCGGCCGGCCGGCTTCCGTTTCGGTTTTTGCATTACCGGCCCGCGGCCGGTAATAAATAACGGTAAGAGGGTCGCCGGGACGCGGGTTTTCCTGCATAACAAACAGGCGTTCTCCAACGCTGTCCCAAACAGCGGGCAGCGGCTTCCCCGCCGCTGATGCTTTGCCGCCGCGAGTCCCGCCTGTTTGGGTAATGCACGCGAGCAGGCTTAACGAGAGAAATAAAAAAAAGAGGCGCGATACTAATTCATAGCGGTTTGTTAAACGCGCCCTGTTTTTCATTTTGTTGGTGTTCCGCAAAACCCAATTACGGAAACAGTGAAAAGAAAACGCTGAAAATCCGGCCGGCTTAGAATTTGTTTCTTTCATGCTTTTCGTACTCTAGTATCAGTTCAACTGAAGACAGGGGAATTTTTAAGTTTTTTGAAATCTCAGCCGGGTCCCAGTTTTGATTTTTATTAAGTTGGATGACTTCTTCCCGTATTTGGGGGGTTATAGCGGTGCCCGCTATCTGTTTCCCTCCGCCGGGAGAGAGGGTTTTTGTGTGCCGTTGTATGTCGTTTAGTTTTTCGTCGATGCGCCCTTCAAGGTCAGCAAGCCATTCGCGGGCTTTTTGCATTTGTGTTATACGTTCCTCTATATGTACAAGTTCGCTGTCCAGCACGGAAACCCGTTCGCCGGCTTCGAGCGCTTTTTTGTTTTCTTCACCAAGATTTTCGAGCGCTGTTTTAATAGTTTCCAGTTCAGAATTAAAAAGCGAAAGTTCGGCGCGAAATTGCTGTGTTTTTTCTTCCGCTTCCTGCAATCCTTTATAATTTGAATCGATACGTTCCGCTGTGGCATCAAGCGTAAGTTTTTTCTTTTCCAGCCTGTTGTATTTCTCTTCGACGTTTTCTATGGAATCGGTAATTTGTTTCAGTTTAATTGACATCTCCTGGAGCATATCATCATTATCTGTTACATGGGCTAATTTTTCTTCGACAGAATGTGAAACGGTCAGCAGCCGTTCGAATTTATTTTCCATAAATTCAATGCGCTGTTTTTCGGTGAGGAATTGCTGCATTTTTGCGTTAATATCATCTTCCAGCCTTTTAATTTTGGTAAACTGCGCGTCCAGACGTTCAACTTCGGCACGGCGCTGTTCCAAAAGTTCAAGTTCACTTTTAAGTTCGTCCATGTTTTTTGCTAATTCTTCTTTTAATTCAAACGATTTGTCTATCAACTTTGTTTTTGCGTAGAAATCATCTATCTGCTCCGCTGCTGTTTTTATATTTTCTTTCAATTCTTTTGCGTAAATTTCTGTCTGCGCGAGAATATCATCGCGTTCTTTCTTTATATTGTCTTTCATCTCAGTAATATTCGCAAAGAGGCGGGTGATTTCGCGGCCGGCTTTGCCGGCCATATCGGAATTTTTTTCGGCAATACTGTCAAGTGTTTTATTCAGCGTGTCTATTTGTTCATTGTATGAATCGTTTACTGTATTCATTCGCGTTTGTATATCGTTATTGAACGCCTGTAATTTTTCTTCTATGGCCGAGTTCAGTGTATCTATTTTTTGTTCATATTCAAAATGAATTCCTGAAATTTTCTGCTTTACGACCGAATCTATTTTTTCGGCATCTTGGCGCGCTTCTTCCATAAGGCGTGACAGTTCCTGTGTTTTTCCTTCCATTTGCGCCGAAAGCGTCTTTATGTTCGATTCCATATCGGCCTTGAACGCCTTTAATTTATCGTTGTTTTCCATAGTCTGGCGCGTAATGTCATTTTTTAGTTCAAATTCAGCGTTGCCGCGGGCTTCTTCAAGCCCTGTCTTGAAATGTTCTTTGAGCGTATCAAGCGAACTGTCCGCAATCCGCATTTCATCGCGTATGCTTTTTTCAAACGATGATGTATCTTCCTTGAGCCGGTTAAGTTCGGCGTTGACGCGGTTTTCAATGTCGGATATGTTTTTACGGCAGTTCTCGGCGGCACCCGCCGTGGATTCGCGGTAGCGCGATTCGGTTTCCTTGTGCAGACTTTCAAGTTGGTTTTCTGTTTCACGCAGCCAGTTGTCAAAAAGTGAATCGATTTTTTCTTTGCGTTTTTCTAGTCCGGCGGTGAATTCATTTTCAAACAGCGTAACTTTTTCAGAAATGTTACGCGCCGCTTCTGTTTTCAGCGCGTCAAGTTCATTTGCGAGGGCGTCTATGCGTTCTTTTGTTTCGGCCAATGACGATGTCCATGCGGTAATTGTTTCCATGCGCCTGCGTTCCGATTCTTCTTCCATTTGAGTGTATTCTTTTTGAGTACGCGCTCCGAAAGATTCAATATGCTTACGCAGTTCGGTTTCGATAGTTTCAGCGTCATCGGCAAGCGCGGCAAGATTTTTGTAACGCGCTTCCTGCGCCCGCTCAAATTCTTCCAGATGCGCATCTGCCGTTTCCAGCGCCTTCAGTTTTGACTCTTCGGTAAGTTTTTCTAGATTTTCGGTAATGGCATTCAGTTTTTCGTATACAAGCGTTTTATGGCTTGTGAGCATGTTTTC
>JAIRPM010000049.1 GCA_031257075.1 Spirochaetaceae bacterium | reverse complement strand
GTAGAAGTCGAAACCACGCCGCGCAGTGTTTTTTTGCCCGAAGACATTTCATAAAAAGGCACCGCGCAGTTTACGCTGATGCCGCGTCCGCGTATATCAACATACATATCACTCCATGACACATCGTTTTTTGCTTTTGCGCGTATATACCACGGGCGTTTACGCGGGTCGTAGCGGACATTGGCCGAATTGGTTTTATCAAGAGCGATAACGATTCCTGTTTCAGTACCGATATTCGCTCCGGCAATTCCCATAGGCAGTGTATTTAGTACATTGAGTATGCTTGCGCAGTTTGCCGCAAGGTACGCTTCGTTCTGCGCCTGCGCCAATTCAACACCGGGCGCAAGGCTTAAAAACGGCTTGTTGTCGGGCGGTTTAGCGCCGTCCGCCACGACAGGGAGACTGCGGGGCACATACATATCCGGGTTTGAATAGACAGCGGTCAGCGCGGCGGCCAGCGTACGGACATAGTTTTCCTGATGGAGCAGGCGGTCTTCGATGTCCGCCGCGATGTGCGCGGCAAGCGAACTTGCGGTAACAAAGCCCTGTTCTTCGAGCGCGTCCTGGCTTACCTGTTTGGCTATAACGCTGAGCGCGTTGGAATTTACATAAACGGTATTGGCTATTTTGCGCAGGCTGATAGCGCACAAACTGACAATGGCCGCCGCAAGTAAAAAAGCGGCCGCAGCAGCCGGCACCGCTATCCGGCGTACAAGGCTCAAAGGCGCGCCGCATCCGGTTTTTGTACTCATCGTTTACTTATCGGCAAAATCAAAGGCAATTCTCATAGTGCCTCTAAAGTGAATTGCCCTAAGGAAGCGCACACATCCCCCGCCGCGCGTTTCGCGTACCCAGGCACGCCTCTTGCATTCCGTGGCACGAAGGCTTCGCACCACGGAACCAAATCTTCGCACCACGGAACGAAGGCTTCGCGCTGCGGCACCAAACCTCCGCGCCACGGAACCACACTTCGGTACCACGGAACCAAATCTTCGTACTACAGAACCAAGCCTTCGTACTATGGAACCAAACCTCCACGCCGCGGAACGAAACTTTAGCGGTACAGGATGGTATCTGCGCGTTGCCCTAAGGAAGCACTGATTAAATCCAATCGAGGCTTCGCCATTCATTAACAATTGAAGAATAGCGCAATCGGCATTGCCCTAAACGCCGCTCTTGACAGTCTGCGGCCGATTTAACAGTATGGATATAATGAAAACCGGAATTCTTTTTGGTATCATACTGGGGGTTTTTATTGCCCGGCCGTGTCTTTTTGCGGTAGATGTTGATAACAAAGAATTGTCGCGGGCAAAAGGCAGTGTTGTATTTGAAAACAATAAAAACCTGCCGCCGCCAAGCGCTTGGGATTCGCTGGACGCTATCCGCTCGATAGGGGCGCGCCTTGGCACCGCGTTAAAGGAAGAGCGCGGCAAGTCTTTTATTACTGTAGGAGACAAAAAACGGTATCTCCTGAAAGAATTTCTCCCCGGGAACTATCCGCCGGAAACGCTTTCGGCGGATATTCTGGAATTGGGTTCGCAGGCGGGCGTGGACAACATTCGCAATTTACGGCTTATCATTGCCGGTTATTTGGAAGCGGCCTACAATTATGACCGCAAATACGCGGAAGAACTTGCCATCTATATTTCACTCTATAATGTCTTGTACCGTAATAAATTAGACGCGCTGGCCGGGCGCTATTCCAAACAGGTTGTTTCCCAACTGAAAAAGAACCGCATGGGGCTTGCGCAGTCCTTCAAGGAATGGCCGGGACGCACTCAGATTATTGTGCCGCTCTACGACAAAAACGGTGAAGCGCTTGTCGAGGTTGCCGCCGTACTGGAAGCGGAAGTTGTTAAAGAAGCGGAAAAAGAACGCCCCGGTTTAACAACATCAAAGGAAAGCCTTGCGGCAAAAGAACAGGCGGCGGCGCGGAAGTCTTCCGAAGAAGCACAGAAAAAGAAAGAAAATCTGGGAAACCTGCTGAAGAAAACGCAGGAGAAAGAAGATGATTTGGGAATGCGTATTCAAAAGGCAAAGGAAGAACTAGAAACGGTTTATGCCGAATTAGTACGCGCCCAAAAAGATGTCGTCAAAAACAAATTCGGGCAGCCTATTCAAGGAAATGAAGCGGCAAAAAAACTCGAAGACGATGTGCGAAGGCGGCAGGATGCTCTGCGAAAAATGGAAGCGGACTACCAGGAAACACAGATTGCGCGCAAAAACGCGGCCGATGAATTTGCCGAAGCGGAATCTGATGCCGCTAAAAAACTCGCTGATGTTCAGCGTATGGGCATTTGAATTCGTTTGATTCCTTCCGGGCTGCTTATGCTAGATGAAATACTGTTGGGATGGACACCGCTTGCTTTTGCGGCAATGGGCGCACTGCTCACGGAACTGGCGGGCGTTCTCTGTATCTGCATAGAAGCCTTTATTTCTACCGGCGCGTTTCTCTGTTACAGCGCCTATATGCGCACCGGTTCAATTGCGGCCGCTGTTCTTTTCGCGGCCTTTTCCTGCGGCCTTCTTGGCTTCCTGCTTTCGGTTGTGGTACATCAATTTCGGCTTAACCTTTTTGTCGCGGGCCTTGCTTTTAGCCTTGCCGCCGAAGGGCTCTGCGTTTTGCTTTCCCAGCGGCTTTTCGGCAATTCCGGCGTGTTACGATTACCCGCCTCCCCCCAAAACCGCGCCTCTTTCTTTGCGCTCGCTTTGGGCGCTGTTCTGTTGACATGGTTTGTTGTACGCGCAACGTGCGCAGGGCGGCGGCTGCGGGCGGCAGGCCTTTCCGCCGGTGCCGTCATAGAATGCGGCCTGAATCCTCAGGCCTACTATGCCGCCAGTTGGGCATGCGCCGGTATCTTATCCGCGCTTGCCGGATGCGCCATGCTTTTCAGGCTGGGCGCGTACGTCCCTTACGGGACATCCGGCCGAGGCTGGCTGGCTCTTGCCGCCGTCTTTATGGGTTTCAAAAAACCGGTTCTGGTGGCAGCTTGCTGTTTTGTTTTTGCCCTTGCTTCGGTTGTAAGTTCCGGCAGCCCGCGTTTTATTCCGCCGCCGGCGCTTCCGGCTATTCCTTATTTGGCGGCGCTTGTACTTTATGTCCTGTCGTGCGCGGCGCATACAAAAAGCTGCCGGAACAAACCCGCCGCTCCATAACTGTACGCCCTGCGCGCTTTAGATTATACTAAGCCTATGAAGAGAGCGATTTTAGGGGCTTTGTGCTGCGCGCTGCTATTAAAACTCTTCTTTTTTGATTTTGTACGCGCGGAAGGGCGTTCTATGATACCCGCGATAAAAAACGGGCAGATGCTTATAGTCAATAAGATATCATACGGATTGAGGCTTCCTCTGGGCGGCTATCTTGCCCGCTGGGCGGAACCGAAAGAAGGGGATGTTGTTGTCTTCTGGACACCTTACGGCGACCTTGCCGTCAAACGCTGCTCAAAATCCGTTGACAAAGGCGGTTTTTTTGCCAGCGGTGATAACTGTGAGGCTTCATTTGATTCACGCGCATACGGGCCGGTAAGTACAAACAATATTGTAGGGAAAGTAGCCGGTATCAAATAAAGGATGCCGCATGCCGCCGGACAAAACCGCCGATAAGTTAAGGGAAGAGTGTGTATGAAAATAAGCCCCACATTCAGCAAAGGGCAATGGCTGCGTTTTTTCACGATAACGATTTTTTTATCCGCCGCCGCCGGATTCCTCCTTGTAAAGTACGCGCATATTATGCTGGGGCCGCGCTATACGGCTATGAACAACGAAGCGCGCCTTGCGGGCGACCGCGGCTTTATCCTTGACCGCACAGGCCGCCTCCTTGCAATACAAACACGCTTCGGCCACATAAGCGTATGGAAGCCTGACCTAGACCCCAGCCATGCAACAGAAATGTACGCGGCATTGGGGCGTATTCTTGACCTTGACCCGCTCGAAATAGCGCGGCGTATCGAAAACGAACCCAAAAATTTTCTTTACTTGGCACGCCATGTTGAAAACAGCGTTGTTCAGCAGATTGAAGCGGAAATAGCGGCCGGGACGATGCCGGGTATAAACGTAGAAACCATTTTGGGGCGTGTTTATCCTGAAGAAAACCTTGCGGCATCTATCATTGGAATAGTCGGCGATGAAAACAGAGGGCTTGAAGGCATCGAATTTATTTATGACAAAGAACTTTCCGCCCGTTTTGAAAACGGTGAGGCGGTTTCCGGCGACCAGGTTATACTGACTATCGATGCCAATATTCAATACATTCTGGAAGAAATTGCCGGACGGGTACTCACGGAAAACGAAGCCGAAGCGGTTATGCTCATAGCGATGGACCCGCGTTCGGGCGATATACTTGGTTCAGCATCAATGCCCGGTTTTAATCCCAACATTTTCCGCGAAACGACACGGGAAGAACGCCGGCACAGGCCGGCGGAATTTACCTATGAGCCGGGGTCAGTGTTCAAAATTTTTTCATTGGCGCTCATGCTTGATGACGGAAGTATAACACCGGCTAGTTCATTCTACTGCAACGGTTCGTATGAACATGTTACCAATCTGGGAGAACGCATTGTAATAAACTGCCTTGGCGCTCACCACAATGTAACGGCGCGGGAAATTATCATCCATTCCTGCAACGCCGGAATCGCCTATGCCAGCGACCGTGAGGCTGTCCTGCCTTTTTATAATGGGATTCGCACTTTGGGATTTGGGGTAAAAACGGGCGCGGAACTTCCCGGCGAAACGTCCGGTTTTATTCGGCTGCCGGAACGCTGGTCTGACCGTTCCAAGCCGACTATTGCTATGGGGCAGGAAATTGCCGTTTCGGCTTTGCAAATGATGGAAGGGGCAACGGCTATTGCCAATGACGGCATCCTTGTACGCCCGCACTTTGTCCGGCAGATTCTTTCCGCTGATGGCAAAACGGTCCGTTACGAGCCGAATGCCGAACCGCGCCGCGTTATCAAAGCCGAAACAGCCCGCCAAATGCGTTCCTATATGCAGGCTGTTACCAGTTCGATAGGGACAGGCTGGCGCGCAAACGTTGCCGATTTGAATCTCGCGGTTAAAACCGGAACCGGCCAAGTAACAGACAGCGCCAACAACCGCTATTCGGAAACGGACTACATTGCCAGTTGCATAGCCATTCTTCCTGCCGAAAATCCGACACTCGTACTCTATCTGGTAATAATAAAACCAAAGGGTGAATACCTTGCCGGGCGTATTGCCGCTCCGCCCATACGCGAGGCGGCGGAAGCGCTTGTCAATTATTTGGGAATTCCCCGCGGCAAAAATCCGCAGATACGGCATACGGGCGAAATCATTATTGAACCGCAGACAGCGCCGGTAGTAAACGGAATCATGCCCAATCTTACCGGCACCGCAAAACGCGACCTGGTACCCCTTCTGCTTGACGAAAACCTCAACATCGAAGTGCGCGGCGATGGCTGGGTAAAACGGCAATACCCGCCGCCCGGCGCTCAGGTAAACAACGATACGGTGATAATACTGGAATTGGAATAAACCGCTGGAAAACCAATCGCGCCAAGGCTGCTTTCAGTTGCTGTCCCGGTTGTGCGCGGAATGCCGGGCTTCGATAAATTCAACAAACGCCGGGAGCGTACGGTTGATTATCCGTTCCGGTTTAATGCCCGCACTCAGAGCAACCGGCAAGGCTCTGTCAAACTTGCCGACATCACCGCGATAATGAGCATCGGAACCAATACATACCGGCGTGTTTTTTTTCGCACACCACTCAGCAAGAACCGGGCAGGTTTCGGCGCTTCCCTGACGGACACGGAAAGAACTGTTGTTTATCTCCAGCGCCTTGCCCAAACCGGCGGCAGTGCCGGCTATTGCTTCGTAATCAACGGGAAATGCGGGATTTGCCGGATGCGATATTGCGTCAACATAGGGATTCTTGAGCGCGTTAATAATTGCTTCGGTATTTTCTTCTTTTGAATGGGGCGAAAAACAACCTTCGTGCAGACCGGCCATACAAAAGTGAAGGGCGCTAAGTTCGGCTGCGCTCAAGTCCACATTTCCGGCCGTATCCAGAATATTGATTTCCGCGCCATGGAAAAGATACACCCCGCACAACCGGCGCGGCAGCACCTTTAAATTGCCAAAATAGTAACGGTGGGGCGCTCCTTGCAAAGCGGGGCCATGTTCGGTGATTACAAAGCCAGCAAGCCCCGCTTTGCGCGCGCTTTTTGCAAGTTCGTCTATGGTGGAATACGCATGTATTGACGCGATGCTGTGCGTATGCGTATCAACTTTTATCTTCATACCGCAATACTATCGTGTTATATCCTGCTTTTCTAGGGCAACGCTGCGCTTAACAGTCCACCAGCCTTTAGCGCCCTGCTACCATTCACGCGGGCTGTATTCGCCGGACGGCTCTATGATGTTGAACGTGTCGCCGGCGGGTATTATCACGAAAAAGCCGTTCCTTAACGCAAACCGGCGTTCGTTGTTGTTCACCACCATTCCGGCGACCGCGCCAAGATACTTTCGGGTGTCCCCGTGCAAATCGGCGTGTTTCCTCATCTTTTCCATCCGCGTTATGTGATACTTTATGTCCTCGATAGACGGCTTTGATTTTACTTCGACAATCATCACCTTGTCACCGTTTTCCAGCGTAAAATCGGCTTCGGAGATGATGTTATTTTTTTCGTCTTTTATGGTGGTGTCCTGATGGATTTTTGTGAAGGTAAAGCCGAGTTCCTGGAACTTGCTTACGAGGTTTGGTTTGACCATACACTCAATCATTTCGCCAAACCTGCCGCCGAGTTTGCTCAACTGTTTTTC
>JAIRPM010000048.1 GCA_031257075.1 Spirochaetaceae bacterium | reverse complement strand
TTTACCGCGGCTGTTACGCCCGCAGATGCTTCAAACAAGAACGTAACGTGGAGTTTGCAGGGCGCGAACTCCGGCAAAGCGGAGATAAAGAGCGGCCAGTCGACGGGAACGGTAACGATAACGGGCAAGACGGTAAGCGCCGACACCGCTGTTACCGTCCGGGCGACTTCGCCCGCGGATAGTACGAGATACAAGGACGCCACCCTCACGGTGAAGCCGCATACGTTCAAAATCACATATAACAAGAACGACAGCTCGGCAACGGGAGCGGTAGCCGACCAGACCAATCTAACCTACGGCGGCACGGTGAAAGCGAGTTCGACAGCCTTTGTGAAAACGGGCTACACGCACAACTGGAACACCCAGTCAAACGGGAGCGGAACGGCTATCACGCTTGGCGGCGATGTGCCTTTGGCAAACCAGACCACCACGCCGAACGGCACAACCACCCTCTACGCCAAATGGACGGCGACCACGTACTCCATCACCTACCATCTGGAGAACGGCACGCAGGCAGTGGGCGCGGTAACCACGTACACGGCCGAAACGCCTACGTTCAGCCTGCCTACGCCGACAAAAACCGACAACACGTTTTCCGGCTGGTATAACAACTCGGCCTTTACGGGAAGCGCGGTTACGCAGATAGTCCAGGGCGCTACGGGCAACAAAGAGTTCTGGGCCAGGTGGATGCCGGCAAGCGGCCAGACCACGCCTGTAACCGGCAAGGAAGACAATCCTGACCTGATGATAAAGTTCGGGGTAAAAAGCGAAGGCTACGCGATTTCGAGTATATCGCTGCAAAATGTTATCGACACCTTCACTGATGTGAGCACCTACATAAAGACGCAGGACCCGGCCAGCGTGAATCCCTCTAACGGGCTTGGCGGCGTTATAAAGATGGGTGATTATATCAATCTTCGTTCGCTCAGCGTGGCCGAATATAACGGTAACGGCGGCGCTATTGACCTGACCAACTCAGACGCAGGAGATGACAGACTGCGCGTTATTGTAGTGGCGATAAACTCCTACTACAATACCAGCGGCAACGGCTCAACCACGCCGCATCTTGTCTTCCGCTTCAAAGAACCACCCGGAAGGGCCCGTCTGCTCGACAGCAATACACTCAGCATGGGTTTTACTTATTGCGGGACCGAGATGCATACGAAGTACCTAAAGGAAAACTACTGGACAGGGCTAAAGAACGCAGGGGTACCGGAAGAGGCTGTGTTTAAAGTAAGGCGTATCTTCCCACTCCGATACAGTGATACACAAATTGTTGGGCAATTCAACACCGACATTACACTGTGGCTGCCTACCATATCTGAGATGTGGGGACAATCCGGGCTTACCTATAGTGAAGAGAGTAGTGGCAGTTACTCTAATGGCACTTCTTTCCCGTATTATACAAGCAACCAAGAAAACCGGGAAACATGGAGCGGCCCTCTCTTCGTTTGGACCGCCAGCCGCTACCCGGGCGCAAACCTATTTGTCGTATGTTGGCAAAGTGGCGACTTCACAACAAGTGACCCGACAGAGACCACAGGCGGCGTTGCCCCAGCATTCGTTATCAAATAAAACCGTATAACGGGTTTATTTGGCACGCGATTTTTGTAAAGAAAGCCCGTCCGCTTTGCGGCGGGCTTTCTTTTGCGCGGCGCTGATGCGGCAAGCCTTTAATTTTTGAGGCTTGCCGCATCAGTGTTTCCTTTTTTAGTTTCTCAATAGCGAAAAGAAACAATAGCAGTCTCAGTTTTGACGAAGTTTGGGCCATTGTTCAAGAAAACATCCAGGGCATGAAGGAACTCAGAGAAGCCCAGCAGGAAGCCTGACAAACGGCTGGAAGAAACCAAAGTTACATGCTTTTTATCTGCGTTTCAATTTGACTTTTTTTTTACTATTACGTTATTATTATACTAAGGGAAGCAATAGCGAACCCCGGTGAGGGTAACGCTGATTAAATTGGCTCTAATTAGCGTTACCTTAAGTTCACAATTACCCCGTTAGAGAGGATAGTATGAAAAAGCGCACTTTTTTGTCTGTGTTTTACAATTTGAGTCTGTTGACGCTTTTATTATGGATAGGCGGTATGAGCGCGTTTGTTTTGTGCGGCGCGGCATTTTTTTCATCGTGTTATTATGCGGCAGATGCGGTTTCCAGGGCCGGCCCGGTAAAAGACTCGCCGCCGCCGGCAGGGGCGCTGCTTAAAGACTTGAAGGTCATGTACGATGGCGAAAGCGGCAACCTGATTACCAATTTTGCGCCCGCCAATTTGGGGCCCTATGCTCTCTATTCCCTAGAAAATTATGAACAATTTATCCTGACCTTTACCACAAACGGAAATAACACCGTTTATGTAAAAAAAGACGGAAGGCCAATCAACGCGGAATCCGACGGTTCCTTTTTGCTGCCTGCCGTACAGGAAGGTGAAAATCCATATACGGTAACTATTATGCCTACCGAACGTCTTTCCAATGCCGGATACAGCGGATTTACTTATACGCTGAATATCAATCCGCCGGAAGAAAATCCAATTGTCAGATTAAGGGATATAAAAGTTACCTTTATGAATGAAACAGAAAATCAAATACAGGATTTTGAAGCGCAAAAGACCGGCCCCTATATGGTAAAAAGCGATGAAACGCATACTCAGTTTGAATTAACGGTTAGCAAGCGCAAAAACACCGACATTGTTACCGTTACCCGAGAGGGCATAGTTATTCTCGCATCGCCAGCCGGCGCATACTCATTGCCCGTGCTTACCGCAGACCAATCAAATTATTTTGTCATTGTTACCATAACCCGGCCCAATCCGCAAGCGCCAACAGGAACGCCTCTTAGTTCCTGCGCCTATACCATTGCGGTAAATCCGCCCGGCAGACAAAACGTTCCCTTAACAGAAATACGGGATGTCATTGCCGAAGCGGAAGAAAAAATAACGGAATTATCGATTCAGTCAACGGTAGTAGTGGGAAATCCCGCGCTCAATTCAAGTAAATCCACCGAAATTGCTCAAACAATGAGCGATTTGAACACGCTCAAGCAAGGGATACTGATTGAACGCCAATTCCTAAAAGATAACGGCGATGGCACGAACTCACAGGCAACAGAAACAGTCATCTACTATGATATTGATGCCATCAATGTAAAAATCATGCAATTAACTGCGCTTATCGACAGCCTCACCAATGCGGATACCTACATCAGGGTAAAGGAAAAATTTTTCACGGCCACAAATAGCATGGAAACAGTGTTGCTAGACCCCGAAAACGCAGGAACGTATGAAATAGAGGCTGTAGGCGGTTCCGGCGGCCATGTTTGGACGACAGGCGGCGCAACACAGACCGGCGGCAGAGGCGGCTATGTTAAAGCGCGTTTTGCGTTTGCCGCCGGCACCCAACTTGCGGTGCGCGTAGGCAGTGCCGGCGAGGGGTCTGCTCTGTTTGACGAAACCACCGGCATATACAAAAAAATCGCAAGCGGTTACAACACAGTAAAAGCGGGCGGTAAAAGCGGCGAACTTCCAAGCGGCGGCAAAGGCGGCGCTGCCCTTTCAACACAGCCCAACTATGCGGCCGGCGGCGGGGGCGGCGGCGCCACGGAAATACGTTATTTTGCCGACAAAGACGCTATTCCCACTCTTGTTCAATCAAACGATGTACGGCTTGTCGTAGCGGCCGGCGGCGGCGGGTCGGCGCAATGTTCTTCTAATCCATGGCCGGCAGTTGAAGGCGGGGCGGCAGGCTGTCCGGGTTTAGCAGCGAAAGGCAACTCTAGATTCCCTAACTATTCTCCGCAATCGGCAGAGAGTTCCAGCGAACGCGGCCAGGATGGGGCAGAAGGCCTAGCGCTCTATGAAGGCCGGGGCGGAGGCGGCGGCGGTTTTAGAGGCGGCGGCGCAATAACCACGGGTTTTAACTATAAGAATTCGAATGATAATTTGACAGGCAGCGGCGCAGGCGGTGTCAATTATGTAAAATACCCGCCTGCACATAATCCAACATTGGGCGTAGCCACATCGACGGGAGACGGATGGCTTAAAATCACCTGGGTACAATAACAAGGTTGAACCGGCTTTTTAGTATTCGGATGAGAGCCGCTGCTCTTAGCGGCAACCATAAACACCTTTCCGGCGCGGAATGTATAACGGACGAAACCATGCTTGCCGGGCGTTGTGAAAGCCTTGTTACGCGGGCATTATCCCACGAACGCGGTGAAGCGGATGAGATTACCATCACTATCGAGCATCTCGATGAAAAACACCTTACACGCATTGCTGCCCTGCCTGTAACGACCCGCCGGGTAGATACACCAGAAGAAGGCCATGCCCTTGTTATTCAATTGCTGGAAGAATCTGGAATACTGCGGGCACGAGAAATTTTTGCTTTGTTACCGGAGACCTACGGTATGCGGGGCGCGCTGCTTGTCGATGCAGACAGCCTGCAACGACTGGAACCTGACCGAAACCGGGGCGTGCGTGTTACCCGCATGGACGCTATGGAAACCGGTCGCGGCGCAGACAAGGCAGGTAAAAACCATTTCCGCGAAGCGCTCGTACTGGCAAGCAAAACCGCCGCCGCGCCGGGTATCATCGGTGAAATTTGCGTTTCCGATGACCCGGCTTATCAAACCGGCTATATTGCCTCAAAAAAATTGGGCTATGTACGAATAACGCCCTTAAAGGCCATGAACGACCCGTCAGGCGGGCGTATTTTTATCTACCGTGGCGAAAAATCCGGCATTGACGCTTGTATCGACTATTTGCAGAAAAAACCGGTTCTTGTTCTTGGCGTACCGGAACACCCCCCCGCAAATGAATCTACAGCAGCGCTCACGGTTTCCGGTAGTTATGAAAAATGGCAGCCTCTCCGCGAGGCCATTGACGCGAAAAAACACAACCGGCTCTATCGCTCTGTTCGTTTAATAGAAAGCGCCGCCGGGCCGCAAGTTCAGTATAAAGGGCAGCGCTGCCTTATGCTGGCATCAAACAATTATTTGAACATCGCGGGCGATGCGCGCCTTGTGAAAGCCGCCGCAAAAGCCGGCAGCCGCTATGGATGGGGTTCCGGCGGTTCAAGACTAACTACCGGCACTACTCCGGTTCATTGTGAACTGGAAGAAGCGCTGGCCAACTGGAAAGAGAGCGAAGCGGCTTTGCTTTTTAACACAGGCTATATGGCAAATGTGGGCGTTATTTCGGCGCTAGGAAACAACGGTGTTATTTTAAGTGATGAACGAAACCATGCCAGTATAATTGACGGCTGCCGTTTAAGCGGGGCGCGGGTAGTGATTTATCGCCATAACGATATGGACGATTTGTCCAAGAAAGCCAGCCTCTATGCGGGCAACCCCGGCATCATCGTCAGTGATTCGGTGTTCAGCATGGATGGCGATATTGTAAATCTACCGCGCCTTGTTGACATTGCCGAACGCTATGGTTTTTTTTCTATGATAGATGAAGCGCACGGTTCCGGCTGTCTGGGGGAAACAGGGCGCGGAGCATCCGAATATTTTGGCGTAAAACCAGATATTATTGTAGGAACATGCAGCAAAGCGCTCGGCAGCGAAGGCGGTTTTGTTTGCGGTCCGCATATTCTTATAGACTACCTTATTAACCATGCCCGAAGTTTTATTTTTTCAACCGCGCCGCCGGCGCCGCTTGCTGCCGCTACTCTCGCAGGGTTACATATCTTGCAAACTGAACCTGAACGAGTAGCGCAACTGCGTAAAAACAGCGCTTTCTTTTGTATGCAACTCCGGGCGCGCGGCATAGAAACCTCTTCGCAAACGCCAATTGTCCCTATTACCTTGTACGGCGATAGCCGGCAAACATCTGAAGAAAAAGCTCTTGCCGTATCGGCACGTCTATTGGAAGCAGGATTTTTTATTCCGGCTATCCGTTACCCTACTGTTCCTAAAGGCGCGGCAATGCTTCGCGCCGTATTATGCAGCGCTCACAGTACAGAACAGTTAGAAAACGCGGCCATGGCAATTTATACCTGTTTGCAAGACGGCAAGCCTGTGTAAAAATGCTTCCTTATGGAACACTGCTACGCGGTGCGCCCGGCCATTGCCTTCTGTCGTTGCTCATTTCATGCTGAACATACCTTCTCTTACCGCGTATATATAGTCTTCTATCACATCGGTAACGCGGGAAAAAACAAGGCTTTGCGGCGTACATTCAATTTCGCCCGAACGAACCTTTGCCGCCTGCGCCGGCATATATTGAGAAAGCAGCGCAAGCGGCAAAGGCGCGGCGGCAAGGTTCGCAAAGAGGCGGCTTACCGCTTCGGCAACCGGCGGGCAACCCATGTAGTAACGGCTCCTGTCCGAATAACTGTATTTGCGCTTGTAACGCTGTTCGCGGCCGGTGCCCCGATAGTAGTTTTGCCAGTTTGCGGGAGAGGCAAGCATAGCCTCTTCCAGCGCTTGGGGGAAGCGGGACGGGGTGAGGGCGCTTGGAAGAGCGCCGCCTTCAAAAAGTTCCGTTTCTATCGCGCTAAGGGCAAAAAGCGCCTCACGCTGGTAGAATGTAAGCGCCGGGCCTACTTTTAGAATGCAAACGCCGTCCCTGACCATTTCGCGCA
>JAIRPM010000047.1 GCA_031257075.1 Spirochaetaceae bacterium | reverse complement strand
AATACGCTGGAAGAACTCCGCGCCGCGAGTGTGGAACGTTTAGCCGCCATTAGCGGGATAGGCGAAAAAATCGCGAAGGCGATTAGCGAAGGCCTTGCCGAAGCAGCCGCCGATATGGACGCGGTGCTTGCCGCGGGAATTATCAGCATCGGAACGCCGGCTGAAGGCGCGGCGCTGCCCCTCAAAGGCTTATCTTTCTGTTTTACCGGCGAACTGCGCGGAATGAAACGCGATGAGGCAAAAGAAAAAGTGAAAGCGCTCGGCGGCAGCGTGAAATCATCGGTAGTAAAAGAACTTTCATTTCTTGTCGCCAATGACCCTCTGTCCAATTCCAATAAAAACAATGAAGCCCGTAAATTGGGAATTCCGGTTATCGATGAAGCGGAATTTTTGCGTAAAATAGCAAGTTAGATTTATATTTATGAAAACAATAGTCATTTATTATTCATTAGACGGGAACTGCGCCCTTGTCGCTGAGGCTATAAAAAAACAACTAGGCTGCGATTGCGCCTGTTTGGAGCCGGAACATGATGTTGTCGCGGGCAAAGAAGGCTTTGCGAAATATTTTCACGGCGGGCGGCAGGTGTTTTCCAAAGCATGCCCCCGCCTGAAGCCTTTGGGCGTTGATATTGCCGCTTATGATTTTGTCATTTTGGGAACGCCTGTTTGGGGCGGTTCGCCCGCGCCCGCAATGCGCAGTTTCCTGCGCGAAGTATCCCTGAAAGGCAAAAAAACAGCCGTTTTTGTCTGCCACAAAGGGGGAAAAGGAAAAGTCTTCGCTAAAATGAGGGTATTGCTCGATGGCGGCGTTCCTGAGGGCGAAATCGATTTTGTTGAACCCCGCGCCATAGACCCGGAATCAGGAGAAAAACGCGCCGCCGAATGGGCGGCCACGCTCCCGTCCTAACTGTTTTTCGTCCTTTTTTACACGGTTTTAGGCAGTTCCCGCACTTTGCCGGTACGGAAGTCTTTGTTTGCCGCCGCGTTGGTCATCAGTATCGGCTGATGGGTCGCGTCCAGAGCGTCCCGCCACAAACTTGATTCGGGGTCAACATGGCTGCGCCGCGAAACGGCGGCCTTTATCGGCAAATGGACAAAATGCCCGTTCACCAAGCCTATGACCATCTTGGTTTTCCCCGCCATCGCCGCGTGAACCGCCGCGTTTCCAAGCCTGTCGCAGTAAATCGAATCGACCGGCACCGCTACCGCCGAGCGCACCTGATAACTGGGGTCGAAGTATTTAAGCGTTATCTCCGTGTTCAGTTTCTTAAAATGCTCTTCAATACGTTCACGGAGGTACATTCCCACATCAACGATTTTTTTGTTGCCGCCCGCGTCAAAACCGGAATTTTTGGCAAGTTCTTCCTGCAAACACCCTTCAGCAACAACAATAACCGCGTGCTTGCGGCGGCGCAGGCGTTTTTCAAGATGTTCAAAGAAGCCGTTGGGGCCTTCCAAATCGAACGGCACTTCGGGAATCAGCACAAAGTTGACCTCGTGGCTCGCAAGCGCGGTATGCACGGCGATAAAACCGGACTCGCGCCCCATCACCTTGACAAGCCCTATCCCGTTAATCTGGGAATTCGCTTCCATATGCGCGGACGAAACCACGTCAACAGCGCGGGCTACCGCGGTATCGAAACCGAACGAGCGTTCGATAAATGAAAAATCGTTGTCTACTGTTTTCGGAATACCTATGCAGGAAACTTTCAGCCTGCGCCGTTCAATTTCGTTGGCAATATCGAGGCTTCCCCGCTGGGTGCCGTCTCCGCCTATCGTAAAAACGATATTGAGATTGAGTTGTTCTATTGAGTCAACAATTTTTTCCACTTCTTTACCGCCGCCCCGCGCCGAACCGAGTACGGTGCCGCCGATTTTGTGGATGTTATCAACCCAGTCCAGCGTGAGTTCCTGCGTGGGATAACTGTATTCGGGCAGAAAACCTTTGTAACCGTAGCGTATGCCGGTAATGCGCCTGACGCGGTAATGGTACCACAGGCAGCGCACAATGGAGCGCACCACGTCGTTTATGCCCGGGCAGAGGCCGCCGCACGTTACAATCCCCGCATGGACATGCTCCGGCATAAAATAAATCATTTCGCGCGGGCCGGCGCGCTCGGCTAGCTGGCTGCGGTCGAATGTATGCTGTTCGCCGAGTTGAACTTCCGGTTTAAGTAAAATAAATTCATTGTCCGAAACATAGTTGGCGATAAAATCACCTTTGTTTTTGGACATGGTAATCGGCGAGCGGATATTCCGCGGGCCAAGTTCTTCAATGGTAAAATCGAGTTTAGAAGCCTGCGTTTTTACGGTCTTTTCTTCGTTCGACATAAATTCCCCCAATGTTTTAGATAATTCATTCTAGCATAGTTGTTTTTTAATGGGAATAGCGGCAAATCTTTCTTCAAGAACAGGGCGCTTGACATTTTTCTATATAAGGCTCAATGTTGAAACGTGGGTAAAAGGCTGGGCAAAGGTTGCCGCGCAGAAGATATAAGGAAGTTGCCGTTTATGAAACCTATTGAAATAATAAAATTGATATGGCGCAAAACAGTGCCCGCTTTCATCCGCAGGGCTGTGTGGGAATTGATTGGGGAAACAAGCGATGCTCCTTTGAAAAGAAAAGTGCTTTTCTTTCTGAAACACAACGGAACTCTGTTTGCAACTGGGGGGGGGGGGGGGCTTGTGAGATATATTCAAACCATAAAAATAACAGGTTGTCTTTCTTTCCCTATGAATGGACAAAGAAATAAACAGTCGACGCTGTAAATGTTTATGCCGACAATACATGCGGCATGAACTATGTAATGCACAATGGCAAACGCTTATATTTCAAACGCGGCTGGAACGAGGATGCCGTGCGGGGGTATTACAACGGTCTTCTTCTTGAACAAGATGCGGACTCTCCGCACCGCTATGAATACGGGGATTTCAGGGTAGAGGGCGGCGATACCGTGGCTGACATTGGCGCGGCGGAAGGCAATTTTGCCCTGGACGCGGTTGAGCGGGCAGGGGCGCTTTTTATCTTTGAAGCGGATACGGACTGGCTGGCCGCTTTGGAAAAAACGTTTGAGCCGTGGAAAGAAAAAGTTGTCATTGTCAACAAATTTGTTTCCGATACCGCCGGTGAAAGCACCTTGCGCCTTGATGATTTTTTTGCGGGAAAGGAAATCAATTTTATCAAAGCCGATGTGGAAGGGGCGGAAGCCTGTGTGCTAAAAGGTGCGGAAGAAACCCTGCGGAGTTCAGCGCGTATCAAAATCGCCTTATGTACCTATCACAAGCAGCATGATGCGGAAGAATTTGAACAGACGCTGGGCGGCGCGGGCTTTTCCACGGAATTTTCCAACGGATACATGATATTTAAATGGGATAAAACGCTCAGTGCCCCGTATTTGCGGAAAGGGCTGATTCGCGGGGTAAAGCAATAGGGAGTTATCCGTGAAGTTATCACGAAAGAGGTGAATGTCCGCAGTGTTGAACAGGGAATCGCAAACATAAAAGGCAACCTTTAAAAACAAGGCGCGGTTTGATTGGCCGCCAATCCATGGCACTTTCATTGTTTGCTTGTTTGATTTATATTTGAATTATTCATACCTATAGTATAAGAGAAAAAAGGAAAATTTACTATGATAAATAGCAATTATTTGTTTAGCGCGAATTCTTTTACTTCGCATGGGGCATTGTATTGTCCGCGCTTAACCGGAACGGCCATCCGGTTTTTGATATGCGCCGCCTGTTTTTTTATGACCGGCATAGCGCTTGTCCCGGCACAGGAAACCGCGCAAGATGCCGATATTACCGGCATCGACTGGTATCTTTATGAGGTAAAACGCGGTAAGGATAGTTTTATCCTCGACCGCGCGGCGCCCGGCAGCGCCGCCATCTACAGTTTTCGTGTGGAAAAAGGCCGGGTGTCGGGAAAGGGCGCTCCGAACAATTGGTCGGCGGACATAACGCTTGGCAATGGAACGCTCAAACTTGGGCTTATAGCTTCAACGAAAATGTTTTCATTTGCCGAACCTGAACAACTCAAAGAGCATGAATACCTTACCGGGCTTGAACGCGCGGCGCGCTGGAAACTCAATAGTTCCGGCGCGTTGGAACTAACGCTTTCTGGAAAGCCGGAAACCGTTTTTGTTTTTACAAAATTGAACGTCCCGCCTCCGCCGGCCGGTACAATACAGAGGCGGCCATAGGGGGTGTTGTGCGGATTTTTGTTGCGCTGCCGTTACCTCAAGTTTGCGCGGAAAAACTGGAAGAACAGACGTTTTCTTTGCGCGAACTTAATCCGCGCTGGCGCTGGGTGCCGGAAGACAACCTTCACGTTACGCTGATTTTCTTAGGCGAAGTTGACCGGCGCGGCGCTGAACTGGTTATTAGGGCGACAGCCGAGGCGGCGCATGATGAGCCTCCGTTGGAATTGAGCGCCGGTGAACTGATAACCCTTCCTTATGGCAGCAATGCCCGTGTTTTGGCGCTCAGACTGGAGGATGCCGGTAAAAGACTGGCCGCCTTTGTCAGAAAACTTGAGTACGCGCTGGAAACAGCGGCGCGGGCCGAAAACAGCCGGGTAAAACAGAGTCGTGATTTAAGCAAACGCGCCTTTAAGCCGCATATAACCCTTGCCCGCAAAGGGCCGGCACCGCTTACGCTGCCTGAATTTGACCAGATGATTACTATGAGCGCTTTTTTCGACTGTGTTACGGTTTATCAATCGACATTACTACCCGAAGGGGCGGCGTACACCCCCTTGGAAGTTTTTAAGTTGAAAGAGAATGCCCCATAACCACTTCATTTTCCCTTGACTATTCTTTTTCCATGTGGTATATTTGGGGTATGCGCTATGAAGTGGGTGCTTTTTTTGCGGGAGCGCGGCCTGTTCCGGCCTGTGCTTATCCGGCGGCGGCCGTTTTC